>CAZZHJ010000309.1:0-1508 GCA_964653815.1 uncultured Lachnospiraceae bacterium | reverse complement strand
ATCCTTGGAATAGGGTCCAGCTCCATTCAGGCTGCAAGTGAAAAAGAAATTGAGGAAATAATATCTGCAGCAATAGAAAACGGAATCAATTTTTTTGATATGGCTTCATCAGAAGCGAAGCCTTTTGCTGCCTATGGTCGTGCTATGACAGGTATGCGGGATAAGGTTTATTTTCAGATTCATTTTGGCGCAAACTATGAAACAGGAACATATGGCTGGACAACAGATTTGGAAACAATTAAGCGTTCCGTTGACTGGCAATTAAAAGCATTGCAAACAGACTATATTAACTTTGGATTTATACATTGCATCGATGAGTCGGAGGATTTGCAAAGGATAGAGAAAGCAGGAATTATCCGCTATATAGAAGGATTAAAGTCTCAGGGGATAGTTGGGCATATTGGACTTTCTTCCCATACGCCCGCTCTTGTAAACAAAGTGCTGGATATGGGAATTCTGGATATGCTGATGTTCAGTATTAACCCGGCCTATGACTATGGCGGTGATACGGAACTAAATTATGAGACAGGAAGCTATGCAGTGGGCAGTGTGGCAGAGCGAATGAGTCTGTATCGTCGCTGTGAAGCAGAAGGAGTAGGTATCTCTGTGATGAAAGCCTTTAGCGGCGGTCAATTACTGAATGCAAAAACCTCGCCTTTCGGTAAAGCATTGACGGAATACCAGTGTATTCAATATGCCTTGGATAAGCCGGGAGTTTTGACGGTGCTTCCCGGTGTCCGCAGTAAAGCTGATTTAGACAGGATACTAGGTTTTTGTGATGCATCTTTGGAGAAAAGAGAGTATTCTGTTATCGGTTCTTTTATATCGCAGGATGCCACAGGAAAATGTGTATACTGCAATCATTGTCAGCCTTGTCCGGCAGGATTGGATGTAGGTCTGATTAATAAATATTATGACCTTGCCAGGTCGGGAGACCGGTTGGCAAAGAGCCATTACGAAAATCTTTCGGTTAAAGCCGATGATTGTGTTGGCTGTGGACATTGCAACAGCCGCTGTCCGTTCCATGTGAATCAGGTGGCACGGATGCAGGAAATTCTTAATTATTTTAATGAATGAAGGGAGAAAAGAAAATGACAGAAAAAGAATTTGTTCAAATTTTTCCATTGGGAGAGAAAAACGATGCCTATGCACAATTTTTTGTAGGACAGAGCTATCTCAAAATGCTGACTACGGAAGGTGTGGGTATTGCAAATGTAACCTTTGAGCCGGGATGCCGTAACAACTGGCATATCCACCACAAGGGCGGACAGATTTTACTATGTACTGCCGGACGTGGCTACTATCAGGAATGGGGCAAGCCTGCACAGGAGCTGAAGCCGGGAGATGTAGTGAACATTCCGCCTGAGGTAAAGCATTGGCATGGAGCAGCACCGGACAGTTGGTTTTCCCACCTGGCAGTAGAGGTTCCGGCAGAGGATGCTTCTAATGAATGGCTGGAACCGGTTGATGAACAGGAATATAACAATCTGAAATAAAGAGAATGGTAA
>CAZZHJ010000308.1:0-1527 GCA_964653815.1 uncultured Lachnospiraceae bacterium | reverse complement strand
ACATTTTAAGGGGGCATACGGATGCCATTATTTTAGCCCATCTTTTGGAACATGACAGCTACGGGTATCAGATTAATAAGGATATCATGAAAAAGACGGACAACAAATATGAGTTAAAGGAGGCAACCTTGTACTCTGCTTTTAAGCGGCTGGAGCAGGCGGGGTATATCAGGACTTATTGGGGCAATGAGACTGTGGGAGCCAGACGACGTTACTATGCGGTCACGGAAGAGGGAAAAAGAGCTTATCAAAGTTACAAGAGAGAGTGGGAAGAAGCAAAAGCCATGATTGACCAGCTAATAAAATAAGTCAAAAAAATGATGCTGGCAGGGAGAAAAAATTGTTTGTGCCGTACATACGGCAGAATGGAGGAAAATATGGAAGAGAAAATAAGGAAGCATTTCAACGAACTTTTTGCAGGGGCGCCCAAAACCAGAAAGGCTATGGAAATGAAAGAAGAAATGATACAGAACAGCATCGACAAGTATCAGGACCTTCTGGGTGAGGGATATTCGGAGACGGATGCCTTTGAAAATGTCATCGGTTCTATCGGAGATGTTACGGAATTGTTTGAGGACCTGGAGGAGAAAAACCTTCTGAACCTGTCGGAGAAGGACAGAAGAAAAAAGGCAATGCTGACTTCCATTTCAGTGGGAATATATATTTTTGCAGGGTGTGTCTTTTTTATATGTCAGATGCTGGACGAAGTCTGGCGTACGGGCTGGGATTTTTCCATATTGGGACTGGTGCTGGCGGCCCTTGTCTGCATACCGCCGACCTGTATGCTGGTTTATGCGGCAAACATGTATCCTGATTACCGAAAAAAGGAAGAGGAGAATATGGTAGAGCATTACAAAGAGTCCAAACATACGAGCAACAGGGAAAAGGCAATCAAAGGCTCCGTCAGCACAATTATCTGGACGCTGGTGATTGTATTGTATTTCCTCATCAGCTTTACATCAAGCGCGTGGTATGTTACCTGGGTTATCTTTTTAATTGGCGCATGTGTGCAGGCGGTATTTGAACTGCTGTACAGTCTCAAGCGTGGCGAATAAAGAAGGTGCAGGAGGCAAGGGTGTCAAAATGAAAACGGTAAAAATTGTCCTGATTGTTGTTTTGTGAGGTTTGATATTTTTTCTGTGCAGCGTTCTGAGTTCGGGAATGCGGAATGGAATGCCATTCTTTCGTCATGGCGGGGGAGGTATTTTTGCAACGTATGAACTGGTGCAGGAGCAGGAGGTGGCTCCTGCTGATATTGAGGAACTTAATGTAAAATATGGAATGAATTACTTCCCAGAAAAAATATACAAAGGAGAAAAATATCCTGAGGGAGAATATGAATCAATGGTAATAGAAATCGGTGAACATAGTGGAGATAACTATTGGTGTGTCTTATTTCCTCCACTTTGTATGATAGATGCAGAAGAAAGTGAAGAAGCAGAATACAGTTTCTTTATAAGTGAAATGATAAAAAAATTCTTTAAATAGAATAAAAAACAGATAATGTCACTATAATTATATAGGTGA
>CAZZHJ010000307.1:0-1537 GCA_964653815.1 uncultured Lachnospiraceae bacterium | reverse complement strand
TCGCCACTTTTATTATACATCGGACAATACCTTTTGAAAACTGAATTTTTCGTGAAAATTTTTACCTCAATTCTTCCTCCCTCCGCTTAGTCTTGTCCTGCTGTCTTTTATTCTGTTGGCTCTCGTTCCACAATAAAGCAAGTATGAACAGCAAGAGTATCATGCTTCTATTTTCTAACCTATATATACCTTTACATCACTCCGCGAACTATTAAAAATATCAATTAATTCTTTACTTAAAATTTCCAACCGCTCAATCATCTGCGTTCCCCTTTCACTATTCATGTATATATTAATCCATTTTTGCATTGCTTTTAGATCTTTCAATACAAATTCCAAATCCTCTCGCTCAATTTCAATTCCACTTTGAAAACACCTTACCCATCTCAAATCTAAATTCTCAATAATTGGCATCCAAAAATTTTGAAATACTTTTTCAGTTGCTATAGGCACATTATAATTGCTTTCTTCATCATTAATTGGATTACATATTATTAAACCTACCGACATAAAGTTATTCCTTTCTTATCATTTCCAAATATTGCTATAAAATATACTCTGGAAACTCAAATTGTAGTTTCTTTATACTGTTCTCTACCATTGTTCTTAACTCAGGGTTATCACCATCAAAAATAAATTTTTTGAGCCAGTCCAGCGTGCTCAGATGGTTCCAGATTCTGTCCCACTGCAGGTCACCAAAATACAGTGTAATTGGGGAAAAGCGCGTTCAGACATACGACGGCACACATTTTGGCGCAGGCGGTAAAAAGACTGTATCCGACAACAAAATGTGCAATAGGTCCGTCTATTGCAGAGGGTTTCTATTATGATTTTGAATTCGACTTTCGCTTTTCGGAAGAAAACTTTGCTGAAATAGAAGCAGAGATGAAAAAAATCGTGAAAGAAAATCTGCAGCTCAGGCACTTTACAGCAGACCGCAAAAAAGCTATGCAGGCTATGGAAGAAAGAAATGAAACATATAAAATTGAAATGTTAAATGAACTGCCGGAGGATGAAGAAATCAGCTTTTACCAGCAGGGAGAATATTTGGAAATGTGCGCCGGACCTCATGTGGCATACACCAGCGCAATCAAGGCGTTTAAGCTGCTGTCTGTCGCAGGTGCATACTGGCGCGGTGATGAAAATAATAAAATGCTTACCAGAATTTACGGCACATCATTTCCGAGTGAAGCTATGCTGGAAAAATATTTAAACCGATTGGAGGAGGCAAAAAAGAGAGATCACAGAAAATTAGGAAAAGAATTAGGTCTGTTTGCGCTGTTTGAGGAAGGACCAGGGTTTCCATTTTTTCTTCCCAGGGGCCTTATATTGAAAAATCTGCTGATTGACTATTGGAGGAAGCTGCACACAAAAGAAGGGTACGTGGAAATATCCACTCCAATTATGTTAAACCGTCAGCTTTGGGAAACATCCGGACACTGGGAGCATTACAGGGATAATATGTATACAACTTCGATCGACGGGGCAGATTTTGCCATAAAACCCATGAGTTGTCCGGGCGGTATGCTTGTATATA
>CAZZHJ010000306.1:0-1574 GCA_964653815.1 uncultured Lachnospiraceae bacterium | reverse complement strand
TATGTACATGGTTACTGGAAAGAAATGGTGCATTTTATCCGTGGACTGTTTAATTCTACCTTTAAAACCAATCCCTGTCTGGAGCGTGCTGTTATGACAGGAATAACGCGTGTCAGTAAAGAATCTGTCTTTTCTGATTTAAATAATTTAAAGGTAGTTACAACAACTACTGATAAATATGAAGAATGCTTTGGATTTACGGAAGAAGAAGTTTTCAAGGCATTGGATGAGTTTGGTTTATCCGCTCAGAAACAACTGGTGAAAGACTGGTATGACGGATTTTCATTTGGGAAAAAAGGAGATATCTATAATCCGTGGTCTATTATCAATTTCCTCGATGATAAGAAAGTGGGCGCGTATTGGGCAAATACCAGTTCTAACAGTCTTGTGGGGAAATTGGTGAGGGAGGGAAGCGTGAATGTCAAGCAGACCTTTGAGAATCTGTTAAAGGGCGGAACCTTGAATGCGGAAATAGATGAACAGATTGTCTATAACCAGTTATTTTTGAAAAAAGACGCGGTCTGGAGTCTCTTGCTTGCCAGTGGCTATCTGAAGGTGGTAGATGCGACATTTGTGGAAAGAGTCGGCCGTACCCGCTATGACCTTACGCTGACCAACAAGGAAGTCCGGATTATGTTCGAAAATATGATCCAAGACTGGTTTTCTAACAGCGATGACTATAATGATTTTATGAAAGCGCTGCTGACCGATGATCTTAAGGCAATGAACGCTTTTATGAATAGAATTACAGTTGAGATGTTCAGCAGCTTTGATTCGGGGACGAAGCCCTCCGAAAGGGCGCCGGAACGCTTCTACCATGGGTTTGTATTGGGACTGATGGTGGAACTGAGGGACAGATATGTGATCACATCCAACAGAGAGAGCGGGTTTGGTCGGTATGATGTGATGTTGGAGCCGCGGCCGGTTTCTGAAGTGTATGGAAGCGACATAACAGTAAACAGCCATATGAAAGAGGATGCCGTTACCAATAATGGCATTAGGGATGATGCAATTATTATTGAATTTAAGGTACAGGATGAAGAGGAAAAGGAATTGTCCGACACCGTGCAGGAGGCACTGCGGCAAATCGAGGAAAAGAATTACCAGGCAAATCTTTGGGCAAGGGGGATTCCCAGGGAGCGTATTCGGAAGTATGGATTTGCTTTCTGCGGAAAAAAGGTGCTGATTGGAAAGGCGTCTGTGTAAAATGGACTTGTGGGTTATATCCCACAAGTCCATTGTTTTTGTTTTGCAAATATTTATTTATCCGCCTTCTTTTTGCCGCTTCCCACAAGGAAGAAGCTGCAGATAAGGGCGACGATGTACAGACAGATGGTCACATATAACACTGCCTGATAGCCGGCGGGATTTACACTTTCCATTCCTCCATGACCGTTGCTGACCTGCTGGTCAAAGTCGCCTACATGTTTTACAATAAAGGTTGCCAGCTGGTTGCCGGTAAGACCTGCGATTCCCCATGCAGAGAGGGTGATGCCATGGATCGCACTGATATTCTGCATACCGTAATGGTCGGACAACAGTGTGGCACATTACTGAAGCCGCCGCCGTAGCCT
>CAZZHJ010000305.1:0-1594 GCA_964653815.1 uncultured Lachnospiraceae bacterium | reverse complement strand
ATGCATGACACACCTGCGGCGTAATTTTGTGGACGCCCTGAAAGCGATGAAGGGCTTCCGGAAACTGCCTGAAGAAGAAAAAAAGAAAGTGCCGGCATACCAGGCAGTAGAAAAGCTGAAAGAGATCTTCCGGATAGAAACACCCCTGCGGGGACTTCCAGCAGAAGAAAGGCTCCGGATACGGCAGGAAAAGATCGCCCCTAAGATAGAGGAATTGTTCCGCTGGATCCATTCTTTCCAGGAAGGAGATTTTGATGAGGGCGGCCTGATGCAGAAGGCATTGAACTATGGGAAGAACCAGGAGAAATATTTGAAAAGGTTCCTGGAGGATGGATATGTGCCAATGCATAATTCCGGAAGTGAACGCAGTATCATTCCCTTCTGCATAGGAAGGAATAATTGGAAAGCGATTGCCAGCGAAGATGGCGCCACTGCAGCTGCTTATGCGTATTCCCTTGCGGAAACCGCAAAAGCGAACCATGCCGACCCATTCTATTATTATATGTTCCTGCTGGAAAAGCTCCCTCCTGTCCTGAAAGAACATGGGGCAGAGGAAGACCTTGGCTTTCTTGACTGTTTCATGCCCTGGTCCGAAGACTACAGGGATTATGAGAAGGCTGGAAAAGCAAGGTACCAGCAGGAAATCCAAAAGCTGGCATAGCTGGAAGCTGACTATCGTCCAGGCAGAAGCAGGCCTGTGTGTATTTCACATGGGTTTATTCTGCGTGCTGCCAGAAGATGCATTATAATTTTCAAGGTGCAGGTTTGCTGTTATTTTAGCAAAACTTGCACCTTTTGTCAGTGGTACTGATTATCTACCGGTTACTGTCCGTCAAGGTATCCGGCATATTTGGTAAACACCAGGAGCCTTTTCAGGCGGGTCGGCCTTTTTAAGCCTGTCCCGTCGAGGTAGACCGCATATTCCCTGAAAAGCAGGTCATAATTCTGTGGAATGGCCACGTTGGTCAGTTTGTGGTGCGTTTTTGCATAGGTTCCGTTCTGCCCAAACTCAAACAGCGTGAAAAGCGGATATCTTATTGCCGACTGTATGGGAATGGACGGGTTAAAAATATCAAACCCAAAATGCTTCCTGACAAAGTCGGATGCCGATGAAATAGAAATGTCGGTAATTCCCTCGCTCTCGCAGTAGCATTTGAAAACACCCAATACCCATTGGTTTTTCCCGATCATCTGCTGGCTGTAGCCGTCGGCTGCCATTTTGCCCAACAGGGCATCTGTTGTGGCTGATAACTCCATTGGAGTCATAGCTTCCTCCTTCCTGCCAGAATCCGGTTCTGGCCATTAAATGAAGTGTTTGCTGTTTATACATCAAGAGTACAGTAAAATGGCTTTAAATACGAGCCTGTTATTTAAAAATTTCTGAATGCATAATAAAAGGTTGGGGCGTACTTTTTTAACGGCAGGGAGACAAACTGAATGAAAAAGCTATTGAGCAGCAATGCTATTTATGCTAAGATAAAACATAAGAAAAAGCCCTGTTTATAAAAAATCAGAGCTTGACTTCTCATAACTATTCACTTTTTATAACAATCTACATGGACATTGAATATTCTGATCAGAATACTGCTGTATC
>CAZZHJ010000304.1:0-1596 GCA_964653815.1 uncultured Lachnospiraceae bacterium | reverse complement strand
GGGAAGGGCGCTGAAGGACTGTGGTGATCTGGTGGTGGATATGACGCTGTTTCTGGTGAAGACGTTTGCCAGGATGGAACACCTGTCCGCATTGAACGAGGTTCTGGAGGCAACGAAGAAAATCCTTCCGGAAAGGACCTACAAAGAGGAATGGAAAGGTATATCTGAGGTCCTTCTGGAGACCAGGATCCGGCTGGATGAGCGGTTGGACGAGGAATGGCTATACTGCTATGAGGCTTACATGGAAGCACAATACCAATATGATGACTCTGTTATTATCCGTTTTATGCAGTTGGAGTGTAGGTTGATCTTGCTGGAGCGGATGGAAGAACTGGGGCCGCAATTTGACATTATTAGGGCGGAATATCAGGAATTGTATGAGAGGATGGAAGATTTTTATATGCTGTTGAAGCAGGAGAATCTTTCCTATATAATGGATAGAATGCGTGGGGACTATGGCTCTATGTCAAAGAATATTGACGGTGGGCGTTATTATGAACTTTATCCGCAGTATAGGCCGTCTGAGGAAAAGGTGCAATGGGACAGCTATGAAAACGGTTCCTACGTCCGTTCTGACAGGAAAATCGGAAGAAACGACCCCTGTCCCTGCGGCAGCGGAAAGAAATATAAGAAATGCTGTGGAAAGTAAAGCAGTGATGAAATCCTAGCCATTATCGAATATATAGTAACGCATTCTGATAGGATACCTCTTAAGCAGACAGGGCAAATAACCAAAGTCTGCTTAAGGGGTATTTTTCTGTCCGAAGCCTGTCTGGCCTTAATGCTCTGACACTGCTTCCGACAGGGAACATATTGGCTGTCTACGCCTTCACATCCCTCTTTTTCAAAATCAGGATGCCCATCCCGCAGAACAGCAGAAAAAATGTCAGTGTGCTGGCCAGAAAAGGGATCATCTGGTCTGCCAGACGGTCTTCGTAGGCACTAAAATCTGCCTGTTTGCCATGTCAGAAAATCACTGCCATCGCCATCAGACCTGCTGTTTCCTGTTATTATTTGCAGCACTTAATTCCACATTTGGGAATAAAATAAGTGGCAGCCCCCCCATTCTGTAAGAGTAACTGCCACTTTTCCCAAACAGCTTTCAAAGTGGAAATAAACTTTTCACTTCAGCCCAACAAACACTTGAAACAAACGAAAAAGAAATATATGTTGACAAAATGCGTCGGGGGGGGGGTAAAATTACGATATTGTAAAAGTGGTTGGGAGGAATGCCAAAGCATTTTGCTTTTCAGGAGGCGGAAGCACATATCTAAGCGGACAGTTTGGATGGAATGACGGAATTAAGGTGAGATTGCATAACTTAACATTTAATGTGCCAAGATTGTGAAGTGAAGGGTAAAGTATATGATGGATATGCTTCAGTGGCGGGAAAAAAGGAACGTAGGAATTTGCATCGTGGTAATAATAACTGCATTTGTCGCAGGTATATTCGTCAGCAATGATTATGGCTGTTATGTTGACGAGTATACTGAAAAATTTACTTTATGGTCAAATGTGAGAGAATACATTTATGTTTTTCGGGGGGAAGAGGTTCGGGAAGACAGTATTTTTTATTCGCTGGAGAAGGATCATGGT
>CAZZHJ010000303.1:0-1731 GCA_964653815.1 uncultured Lachnospiraceae bacterium | reverse complement strand
GGCGTGGGCAAAAGAAGAAGTCCGGCTTGAAACTTTGAAATACAAAAAAGAGCGCGAAAACAGAGCCGTCCAGATCACTTTTCGCGCTGACAGGAAGCTTGATCATGACAAACAGAATTTTTTTAGGGGCGGGTATTTATTCCCGCAGTCGATTTACTATGGCCTGCAGTTAAACAAGACCTGCAGAAAGCTGAAAGCCAAATATAAATTCAAATATGATATCAATGCCATCCTTTCAGACTTAATCTATGCAAGGATCTTAGAACCTGCCAGCAAACGTTCCACTTTCAAGGCCGCTTCTGAATTTCTGGAGAAACCCTCTTATGCGCTCCATGACATTTACCGGGCTTTAGATGTACTTGGAAGTGAATGTGATTTTATCCAGTCGGAAGTTTATAAAAACAGCCGCTTCATTTGTGACCGCAATGACAAAATACTTTATTATGACTGCTCTAATTATTATTTTGAAATTGAACAGGAAAACGGCAGCAAAAAGTACGGAAAAAGCAAAGAACACCGCCCCAATCCAATTATCCAGATGGGTCTGTTCATGGATGCAGATGGAATTCCCCTGGCTTTTTCGCTTTTCCCTGGAAATACAAATGAACAAAAATCCTTAAAACCTCTGGAACAAAAAATACTCAGTGAATTTGGCTGCCAGAAATTCATCTACTGCAGCGACGCAGGCCTGGCATCTGAAAACATCCGCGCCTATAACCACATGGGAGAACGTGCATACATTGTAACCCAGTCCATAAAAAAGCTTCCTGCTCAAGATAAGGCATGGGCGCTTGATAAAAAAGGGTTCAAACGGGTTTCTGACGATACTCCCGTCGATATCACTAAGATCCCCGAAGATGATACAGGTCTTTATTACAAAGACGAGCCGTACACAACAAAAAAACTCCACCAGAGGTTAATCGTCACATATTCCCCCAAATATGCCCGTTATCAGAAAACAATACGCGACAGTCAGGTAGAACGTGCAGAGAAGATGATTGCATCTGGAAACACAAAAAGAACGCGTAAAAATCCAAATGATCCTGCAAGATTTATTGGAACAGCTGCAGCAACCAAAGACGGGGAAGCTGCTGACATCCATAAATTTCTCGATGAAGAAAAGATTGAATCCGAAGCCCAGTATGACGGGCTTTATGCGGTCTGTACGGATTTGTTAGACGATCATGTAAATGGCATCCTGAAAGTGAGCGAAGGCCGTTGGCAGATAGAAGAATGTTTCAGGATAATGAAGACAGATTTTTCAGCAAGGCCTGTTTACTTACAGGATGAAAGCCGAATCAAAGCACACTTTCTTATATGCTTTCTTGCCCTTCTATTCTATCGCTTACTTGAAAAGAAGCTTGACTGCAAATATACCTGCGAAGATATCTTGGACACACTAAAATCCATGAACTTTGCCGAAATTCAGGAACAGGGATTTATTCCTCTATACAAACGTACAAAACTCACAGATACACTTCATGATGTATGCGGATTCCATACAGACTATCAATTCATAACCAAAAGTCAAATGAAAACCATTCAGAAAAAAAGTAAAGGAAGGGAATAAAATACTATACACCGTGACAACACCAAAAATCGCTGCGCCCCAGTAAGCACAAGGGATACAGCGATTTTCTCTTTTAACAACTGTCAAAGACGGGATTATACAGCATGGTTTCCAATAATGCAAGCATTTTTTTGTTTTTTTACAGGAGCAATTACCGGATG
>CAZZHJ010000302.1:0-1732 GCA_964653815.1 uncultured Lachnospiraceae bacterium | reverse complement strand
TATCATGTAATAAATCTGGATATTACCGGCTTTGTTTCCGAGGCGGCAAGAAAGGGTATTCCGCTTTCGGATATTCCCAATATGATTGCTGATGCAGTACACAGGGAATTGACGGAAAGCTGGCCGGAACTGGAGGGGAAAAGCCTTACGGAGGCCATGATTCTCTGCGTGGAAAAAACAGGACGAGAGTTTGTATTTATTATCGATGAGTGGGATGCGTTGATTCGCGAGGCGAAGAATGACGCCGCAGTGCAGAAAAGGTATCTGAATTTCCTCAGGGGATGGTTTAAAAACAACAGCTTCACACCGAAGGTTGTAGCGGCGGCTTATATGACGGGGATTCTGCCGATTAAGAAAGACGGTTCCCAGTCGGCGATTTCGGATTTTATAGAATATCCAATCCTTGACCCGGACGGGTTTGCCGAATTCACCGGTTTTACGGAGGGCGAAGTAAGAGGGCTGTGCACAAAGTACGGGATGGATTTTAAGGATGCCAGAAAATGGTATGATGGTTATGATTTTCCGGAAGTTGGGGCAATCTATAATCCCTATTCGGTCATGCTGGCTATGAGGAAGAAGCAGTTTGATTCCTACTGGCAGAAGACTTCGGCAGCGGAATCGCTGATGACATATATCAACATGGATTTTGAAGGGCTGCAGGAAATCATTGCGCGGCTGATAGCCGGTGAAGAAATCGAGGTCAGGACTAACAGGTTCGAAAATGATTTTGAGACTTTCCGGAGCAAGGATGATGTTCTGACGCTGCTGATCCATCTGGGCTACCTTACCTGGAACAGGGAAGAAAAATCAGCACATATTCCAAATGAGGAAGTACGGATGGAGTTTGAAGCGATTCTGGAAGGAACAGGGGTAAACAGGAGGTGGATGGAACTGATTGACCGTTCAAGGAAACTCCTGGAGGATACAGTCGCGGGAAATGGGGAGGCTGTGGCCAATGCCATAGAGGAGATACGCGGCACGCAGTATGCGCCTACCTTTTATAATGATGAACAATCGCTGCGGTATGTGATCAAGTTTGCATATATAGCGGCGATTGACCGATATCTGAAGGTCGAAGAACTTCCGTCAGGGAAAGGGATTGCGGATGTGGTGTACCTGCCGAAACCAAAATCAATGCTTCCGGCGCTTGTCGTGGAGCTGAAATGGAATAAGCCTGTTGAAGGGGCGATACAGCAAATCAGGGAAAGAAATTATCCCGCAGTCTTGAAAGATTACGGCGGCGAGGTTGTGATAGTCGGAATCAGTTACGATGCGAAGAAGAAAGAGCACAGCTGTGTGATTGAAAGGGTTTGAACAATCCCCTGCCATCATCAATGTGTAATCGTAGAATTATCCACAGAATACAAAATATACTGCAAGTTTTATCGGTGTGCAGTATATATTGCAAAATGCGTAAGGGGCTTTCAGCCCCTTTTCTTTTTTACCCAATAGTCAGATATACATACAGGAAATAAAACCAAGGAAATTGAAAATGAAGATATTTTACAAGACGCATGGAAAAAATAGCGGTAAAATGGCTGTGGAAAGGAGGGAAGCCATATGAAGAAAGAAACGAGAACAGTGGTATATGATGATGAATTAAGGATGGAAGCATACCGTTTTGAGGGAATTGTGCAGCCTTTTCCGAGCCATTTCCATGAGCATTATGTCATAGGGTTTGTGGAGAAAGGGGAGCGTGTACTTTCCTGCAGGGACAGGGAATATGCCATAG
>CAZZHJ010000301.1:0-1760 GCA_964653815.1 uncultured Lachnospiraceae bacterium | reverse complement strand
ACATGATTACATGCGTCCCCACAGAGGCGGACAGGGCAGCTATGACGAGGTTGTTCCTAAATATATTAAGCTGGCTGACAGCCGGGGGCAGATGAACTACTATGTGAGGGGAACCTTTACCCATCACAACCGGGATTTTTCAAAGGATGTGCTGCATCTGGCGGACCTGGGCTTTAAACAAATTTCCGTGGAGCCTGTTGTGGCGGATGAAAAAGAAGATTATGCCATAAAGGAAGAGGACATTCCTTTCCTGCTGGAGCAGTATGATGAGCTTGCAAAGGAAATGATCAAACGCAGGAAAGAAGGAAGAGGTTTTAATTTCTTTCATTTTATGATAGATTTGTCGGGGGGACCTTGTGTGGCGAAACGACTTTCGGGCTGCGGCTCGGGGACGGAATATCTGGCGGTTACCCCATGGGGAGATTTTTATCCCTGCCACCAGTTTGTAGGAATGGAACAGTTCTTAATGGGAAATGTGGATGAAGGTATTAAGAATACTGGAATTAGGGATGAATTTAAGAACTGTAACATATATGCAAAAGAAAAGTGTAAAAACTGTTTTGCAAAGTTTTATTGCAGCGGAGGCTGTGCGGCGAATTCTTATAACTTTCACGGCAATATCAACGATGCCTATGACATCGGATGTGAATTGCAGAGAAAGCGTATTGAATGTGCGATTATGATAAAGGCAGCTATTGCCGATGGAGAGGAGAACTAATATGAAAAAGAGAAATGCGGTTCTTTCATTGTTACTTTTTCTGATTGCCTTAGTAGGGCTCGGTTATGTAGCATTGATGGGAGTCGGACCCACAAAAACCGGGTCAGCAGGAAATATCAAACAGGGTCTGGACCTTGCAGGTGGTGTCAGCATTACCTATCAGGTAGTGGGAGAAGAAAAACCTTCCGTAGCGGATATGAGCGATACCATCTATAAGCTGCAGAAGCGTGTGGAGGGCTATTCTACCGAGGCCCAGGTATATCAGGAGGGCGATGACCGGATCAATATTGAGATTCCAGGCGTATCCGATGCCAATAAGATTTTACAGGAATTGGGACGGCCGGGAAGTCTTTACTTTATTGCGGCTACAGATGATGAAGGAAACTACAATTACACCTTTGTGGGGATGAAGGAAGACGGCAAGCCGTTGTACATTCTTAACAAGACCATAGACGAGCTGCTTGCAGACGGTTCCATCAAAGTGGACGGAACCATGGTTGCTTCGGCTGATGCGGCGCAGCGCAACGATAATTCCGCATTACAGCAGAGTCAGTATGTGGTTGACCTGACCTTTACCCCTGAGGGAACCCAGGCATTTGCGGAGGCTACCCAGAGAGCTTATACCAGGGGAGAAACCCTTGCGATTTATTATGACGGGGAGCTGGTAAGCGTTCCTTCGGTATCCTCTGTTATTACAGGGGGACAGGCCCAGATATCAGGCATGGGCAGTATTGAAGAGGCAAGGACTTTGGCTTCCACCATCAGAATCGGTGGACTGAAGCTGGAACTGGAAGAGATGCGTTCCAATGTAGTAGGCGCACAGCTTGGTTCCGATGCTATCAATACCAGTTTAAAAGCGGCGGTTATCGGCTTTGCCCTTGTATGTATTTTTATGATTGTGGTTTATCTGCTTCCGGGCTTTGCATCGGCATTGGCCCTTACCATGTATGTCATACTGACGCTTTTGGTATTAAATGGCTTTAACCTGACGCTGACTTTACCAGGAATTGCAGGTATTATTCTTTCCATCGGTATGGCGGTG
>CAZZHJ010000300.1:0-1798 GCA_964653815.1 uncultured Lachnospiraceae bacterium | reverse complement strand
ATATTCTGCTCCTTCTTCTTGTTCTTCCTGCTTTTTCAGTTTGTCTTCCAATTGGCGGCACATTCTGATGAAAAAAACAGGATTAATACATTTGCTTTTTGCCTCTTCCTTTATCCGCCATTCCGTCTTACCCGTAAGACCTGCAAGCCCCCTAAAAGGCATCTGTATCTTTCCCTCCATGGAAACAAACGCTGTGCCCTGTACTGCAATTTTCTGCCCGCAATCCGTAGCTATGTATTTCTGTATTCCAATCTCATCAAGCATTTCATGAATGGTATTATATACCTCCTGATTACTCTCACGATATATACTGCTCCCGCTAAGCACAGCCCGGTATGCATCCTGTTTCATCACACATCTGTCATATTGAAAAAAACCTATATAAATAATGCTTACACAAACATAAAGTACCAGCGGCATGATAAGAGAAGCCTCCACCGTCATATATCCGCCCGTCATTCTCTTTTTCTTTTGCATCAGATACCTCCGGTTATAAAATAAAAAGGACAATCCGTGCCGCCAGCAAAAAAGGCACGAAGGGAAGACGGGTCTGTTTGTCAGCTTTTCCTGCTATCACAAAAACCACGGCAAAAAGCGACTGTAAAAACAAACCTACACAAAAAACCAGTAAAGTCTTTCCAATTCCCTCCAAAAGCCCTATCAGCAAAACTAAAACCCCGTCCCCCAGACCGACTTTTCTTTCCGTCAAATGGGAAAGTAGCATCAATCCCACACCGGGGAGAACAGCAAACAGCGAAATGAGACAGGTTTTCAGAAAACCTTGTTTTGCTATATTAAGCATGATTCCGATAAATGCCCACACACCTCCTATTGCCAATATGGCATAAGGTATTTTTTTCCATTTTATATCATAGACACTGCTTCCCAGCAAAATTCCCATTGTACCGATTATTCCAAACATATGTCACCTCCCGCATCTTGAACACGCTTTATAATATTTTTCTGCTTCCGAACGCTGCATTTTTGTGATTGTCCTTTTCAATCCGCTACATTCCAGTTTTTGATGATATCTATCCCCTGTTTCAGTAATATAAAATTTATTCTGCTCACCCGTTACACATAATTCACAAGGACCATACCTGCTGCCGGATTCATTTCGAAGCATTTCTATTCTCCATCCTTCACATTCTGTTACTGACAACCGGATATGGGTACATTCCCTGTCCAAATGATATACTTCTCCGTTTTCCGCCACATACACATATGATTCCTCTTCATTATCGCCGCTTACATCATAACCGGTCCAGGCCCTGCCATAATACCTGTTATAAAACCTGGCCGAATTGTATCCTGCTATATTAATAAAAGGGGAAACCTGATAGATTACAACCAGATCAATAATGTCATTCTCCTGTAAAATAGAGGACTCTAAATACACAATTCCTTCTTTTCCATGTGTCAGAGGCGATCTGTCCAGATACTCTTCACCAACCAGATTTTCGACCTGCCCTTTTACATATAAATAGGAAAAAGCTACATTTTCTACAAAAGCTTCCAGTCCGGTATCCTCTTCTTCCTGCACAATACTATCATATGCGTATGCATAGACTGATAATTCCCGCCCAATCTCCCGCAAAGCTGCCAAAAGCGTACTGTGCAGACTATATATTTCCATTATCCACAAAAGGTTTAAAAAGAAGAAAAGAAAAATCGGTAACACAATGGCCGCCTCCACTGTCATACTGCCACTGTTTTTACTTGCTATGTTTTTGTTAGAAAAAGAGAGCATGGACATCCCCTTTATGGAATTTTGCTTGTTTGTCTGTTGCTGAAAATC
>CAZZHJ010000299.1:0-1800 GCA_964653815.1 uncultured Lachnospiraceae bacterium | reverse complement strand
GTATTAGTAATGTGATGTCGATATTTACTTTCACTTTTGCACTTTTGTAATATGTTGCCGCTACACCACTTCGTTCCGGCACACTGTCTATGACAAAAAAGACATCATAATCAACTTCTTTTTCTTCGCAGTTAATCTGCGCTATTCCCGGAATATCCTTATAAATATCTGACGGTTTCTCCAGATAGAGCTCAATCTTTTTATCAGGAAAAGCCTTCCTTAAAAACTGCCACAAGCCGCAGGTGGAACCTACACAGTCCCCATCGGGTCTCACATGGCCGCCGATACCTATTTTTTCCGCATCTTGACACAACAAAATCAAGTTCATCATAAGTCCTTGGTTACCTCATCAATTTTTCTGGTCATACTTACGCCATATGCAATGGACTGGTCCATAACAAAGGTAATCTGCGGCGTATTCCGCAAATTGATTTCTTTTGCTAGCCGGTTTCTGATATAGCCTTCCGCACTTTTCAGTCCCATAAGGGTATCCTCCTGTGCTTTTTCATCTCCCAACGTGGATATCCATGCCTTTGCGGTTTTTAAATCCGGCGACACTTCTACTGCCACCACAGAAGTCAGGGGACTGATCCTGGGGTCTTTAATCTGACCCCTGATAATATCCGCCAGCACCCGCTGTACTTCCCCGTTTATACGGGTGTTTTTTATACTGTTCTTTCTCATATTACTTCCTAACTGTCCTGCCGGAAACGGTTCTATTCAAACCGTTCCTCCACCGGACTGCTCTTTCGGCGGATTGTTCTATCTGGGAACTTCCACCATAATATACGCTTCTACAATATCCAGCTCTTTCATCTGGTCAAAGCCTTCAAATACCAGACCGCATTCAAAGCCTGCCTTTACTTCTTTTACGTCATCCTTAAAGCGTTTCAGACTGGCAAGCTCGCCCTCGTAAATCTGTTCGCCTTCTCTTGTAATGCGGACTTTACAGCCTCTTTCAAAACGGCCGTCCAGCACATAGGAGCCTGCAATATTACCTACTGCTGAAGCCTTAAACAGCTGTCTTACTTCAGCATGACCGATTACCTGCTCTTCATAAACAGGATCCAGCATACCCTTCATAGCAGCTTCCACATCTTCGATTGCCTGGTAAATAACCTTATAAAGCCTGATATCTACGCCTTCCTGTTCGGATGCGGCTTTTGCCTGTGCATCAGGACGTACATTGAAGCCGATGATAATAGCGTTAGATGCCGCTGCCAGGCTGACATCGGATTCATTGATGGCACCAACGCCGCCGTGAATACATTTCACAACTACTTCTTCATTAGACAGCCTTAAGAGACTCTGTTTTACAGCCTCCACACTTCCCTGTACATCTGCCTTGATGATCAGATCCAGTTCTTTCAGATTGCCTTCCTGTATTTTGCTGAACAAATCATCCAGAGACATTTTGCTCTTAGTCTCTTCCAGTTTCTTCTCTTTATTCTGTGCAATAAAGGTCTCTGCAAAATTCTTGGCAGTCTTATCATTCTCATGTGCAATGAAGATTTCTCCTGCATTGGGCACATCGGAAAGACCCAGAATCTCTACGGGGGTAGAAGGCGTCGCTTCTTTGACCCTTCTTCCTTTATCATCCACCATGGCACGTACCTTACCGTGGCTTGCACCTGCAGAGATAAAATCTCCTACCTTTAATGTACCCTTCTGAACCAGTACCGTAGCCACGGGACCCCGGCCTTTATCCAATTCCGCCTCGATTACAAGTCCTCTTGCACGGCGGTTAGGGTTTGCTTTCAATTCCAATATCTCTGCCGTGAGCAGGATCGTCTCCAGAAG
>CAZZHJ010000298.1:0-1819 GCA_964653815.1 uncultured Lachnospiraceae bacterium | reverse complement strand
TATCATGGGAATTCTCAAAAAAATATATCCTCCCGCCATCTGGTTTGGCAGTGCAATGATAACAGGAAATCTTAGACAATGCTTTCTCTGTACCTGTCTTTTCCTGTCGGTTTTTGCCGCTATGGAAATCCTTGTCTCCATCTTTTTCCATTCCATCTGCCAAGACCTCTTTGTTACCTCTGCCATACACAATTACAAAATAAAAACCTTAAAGAAAAACTCTCTTATGACCTCACTATGCAAACGGGAATTTAAACACTATTTTTCGTCCAGCATTTACGTGACCAACACCATCATCAGCCCCATTATGGGATGCATCCTTTCCGGCGCCCTCTTTTTTACCGGCTCTGATTCCATTACAAAATCCCTGCCCTTCCCACTTGACCTTTGCTCCCTTGCTCCCTTTATCATAGCCGCAATCTTCTCCATGATGCCCGCCACTGCCACCTCCATTTCCATGGAAGGCAAAAACTGGTGGATCACAAAAAGCCTCCCCCTGTCTCCCAAATCCGTCCTAAATGCCAAAATCCTAATGAACCTGCTTCTGATACTCCCCTTTTACCTCATATCAGAGGCCTTCCTGATCCCTGCCCTGAAACCAACTCCTGCAGACGCCGTCTTCCTCATCCTCATTCCCGCAGTTATAACCCTCTTTTCCTGCGTATATGGCATTGCCATTAACTTGCGCTTCCCCGTCCTGGACTGGGAAAACGAAGTTACCATCGTCAAACAAAGCTTCTCCGCCTTTCTGGGTGGCATGGGCACCCCCTTCCTCTCCCTCCTCTCCGCCCTCACTATTTTCCTGCTCCCTTATAAATATTCCGTGCCCGCCAAGTTCCTGCTCTGCCTCCTGTTTTTAATTACGACAGCCCTTTTACACCATAAAATTACCCACCCCTCCACCTGGCAGCGCTGCCAGTTATAACCTCTCTCAACTGCATTGCGCCTGGGGCTTTCCTTTAATTAAATATATTTTTGTAAGAGAAAGCCTCCCAAGCCGCAACGCGGCCGGGAGGCAAAATTTTTCTTTATTTTAGGGCATCCCCGCCAATACCCGGTTCAATCTAATTCTCTGTTATAACTTCTTTAATGCTGGTAGCAAGCCCTGCAATTCCCTGAATATCGGAAGGGATAATGATCTTGGTAGCCTTGCCGTCCGCAGCCTTTCCAAAAGCTTCCAGACTCTTTAACTGCAGAACTGCATCGTCTGCACCTGCTTCTTTTAACATCTTGATACCATCTGCGGTAGCCTGCTGTACCTTCATAATCGCCTCAGCCTGACCTTCAGCCTCACGGATCATCTTTTCTTTTTGAGCTTCTGCACGGAGAATTGCGGCTTCTTTTTCAGCCTGTGCCTCCAGAATTGCTGATTCCTTCTTACCTTCTGCAACTAAGACGGTGGATTTCTTCTCACCTTCCGCACGAAGGATTGCTTCACGACGTTCACGCTCTGCCTTCATCTGTTTCTCCATGGCATCCTGAATGCCTGCCGGAGGAATGATGTTCTTTAACTCTACACGGTTTACCTTGATACCCCAGGGGTCAGTTGCCGCATCCAGCGTGCTGCTCATCTTTGCATTAATGATTTCCCTGGAATTTAAGGTCTGGTCTAATTCCATATCACCGATGATATTACGAAGTGTCGTTGCCGTCAGGTTTTCGATTGCCATAATCGGGTTCTCAACACCGTATGCATACAGCTTAGGGTCTGTAATCTGGAAGAATACGATGGTGTCAATCCTCATGGTAACATTATCCTTGGTAATAACGGGCTGCGGTGCAAAATCCACAACCAGCTCTTTTAATAAAACTCTTTTTG
>CAZZHJ010000297.1:0-1839 GCA_964653815.1 uncultured Lachnospiraceae bacterium | reverse complement strand
GTATTATAAGGTCTTTGTTTTGAAGGAAAATCCCGGGGATTTGCTGGAAAAAGAGACATAATTTGACGAAACATGAGGCCGAAAAAATATACAATAAACGGAGTATAGGATGAAAGCATTGAAAATAGGCGGAGTGGCCTTGGACAGTCCGGTAATTTTAGCTCCCATGGCAGGTGTTACGGACCTGCCATTTCGTTTGCTTTGCAAAAGAAAAGGGGCGGGACTGTTGTGCATGGAAATGGTCAGCGCCAAAGCAATTTATTATAATAACCGCAATACGGAGGAACTTTTGAAAATCCATCCGGAGGAAACGCCGGTTTCCCTGCAGCTTTTTGGCTCCCAGCCGGAATTGATGGCGGAAATGGCACAGAGAATAGAGGAAAGACCCTTTTCCATACTGGATATCAATATGGGCTGCCCGGTTCCCAAGGTGGTAAATAACGGGGAAGGCTCTGCCCTTATGAAAAATCCCAGGCTGGCAGGAGAGATTATGTCAGCTGTGGTAAAGGCGGTTAAAAAGCCCGTCACGGTTAAAATCCGGAAGGGCTTTGACGATGAGCACATCAATGCTGTGGAGCTGGCAAAAATTGCCGAGGACTGCGGCGTAGCTGCTGTTGCAGTTCATGGGCGCACAAGAGAGCAATATTACAGCGGCAGTGCTGATTGGGATATTATCAGGCAGGTAAAAGAGGCGGTTTCCATTCCTGTTATTGGAAACGGAGATGTGAAAGACCCTGAAAGCGCAAAGGCATTGTTGGAAGAAACCGGCTGTGACGGTATTATGATAGGCAGGGCGGCAAGAGGAAATCCGTGGATTTTTAAGCAGATAGATGATTACCTTTCCAAAGGAGCCATTCCCGAACCCGTTCCGAAAGAGGAAATCCGGCAGACGATTCTGGAACATGCAGAACTTATGACGGAATATAAAGGCGAATACATTGCGGTCAGAGAAATGAGAAAGCATGTGTCCTGGTATACGGCAGGGATGCACGACTCGGCAAGGTTTCGGGGAAAAATCAATGAGATGGAGACCATGGAGGAACTGAAAGAAGGCGTGAATGCGCTGTTTAGCAATTAACAGAAAACGCTGTGAAGTCTGCTTGCGATATTGTCGAGAAAAATAATGGAATCATAAATCTGTAGGTGGGACATAAAATGGAGATATGAAGAAAAGAATTTTTTTGAATCATTATGATGCCCCCAAAGATGACGACATTTTTATTGAAATTCCGGTGAAAACGAAATATATTTTATGTTTCCCGCCTAGAGAGATGCTGGCGGGAAATTTTTTCAGCCAGGCGAAAAAGATTGCTTTCTGGAAGCCCTGTGCAAGGAACCGGTATGGCTATGAAACAGCCTCCGTAGGAGAACAGGAAGAGGTAAGGGAAGCGGAGGGAAGGATTCGAATCGATGATACAGTATGTATGTTTATGGAGAGTGCGCCGGAAACCGTAAAAGGAGATTTTTTTACAAAAAAGTGGATAGACTGGAAGGTAAAAAAATATGTAAGGGAGATAGAAAAGGAAGGAAGGGAAAACGGTGGGGATGAGAAAGTCTGTGATATTTATCAGATGAAACACAAACAGGATTATCCTTACAGCCTGCGATTACGTTTGGCGGAAGATTTTTTGGATAAATTGAATTTCGGAAAAAGAACCCGAATCGGAATTGTGGAGGGGGATACTTTAAGAAGGCAGGATTTAATTGCCCTGCTCAGAAGATGCTATGACAAAATAAATTTTCTGATTATTTTTTCAAAGGAAGGTGCAGAATACAGGGAACTAGTAGAGGATGCATGGGAGCAGTATGGCCTTGCCATTACGGTTACGGCGTCTTTTG
>CAZZHJ010000296.1:0-1876 GCA_964653815.1 uncultured Lachnospiraceae bacterium | reverse complement strand
TTTATAAAATTTTTATATAAACTATTATTTTTTTTACTAAACTTATTTTTGTACCATCGGTTCGTGCATTTATAAAGTAAAAATCACATTTTACAACCAATTCCACATAGAAAAAGAGCTAGTGTTTCAGTAGATAAATAATCTACTGAAACACTAGCTCTTCAAATATTTTAAGCTGTCGTAATTTTCTCTATGACAAAAACAATATAAAATACCCGCTCCATAATTGAGATATTTTTAAACATATCACTTGCTCCCATCACTTATGAATTAACTTTCTCCCCATTTACACTAAGCACTTTAATTTCTATATCCGTACAATAAAAATGTATTTGTGAGTCTTCAAAATCCAATATCTCATACTGAATTTCGTGGTTCTTATCCGTGTACTTAAGATTTACGATCTCAAGCCCGGAAATCCATCCGCAAAAATTGCAGTTACACTCCCCGGAAATATTCTTAAACTTAAGCAAAATCGTATCTTTCCTATCCTTATCACTCACTACAAGATTTATGTAAAACCTATCATACCACTCCTCATAATCAAATTCCCGATGCCATTTGAATTCTATTACTTCATGGAAATAACACCAATGCGCTTCGGGAAAGTACTTGAAAAATTCGTCTATTCCTTTAATATTTTTGTACATTTCTTTATTCATCAGACCACCTATATATCTTCCATTATTGGGCACATAGCCCGCAGGAATAATTCAATCTGCGGCAGCTCCCCTGTTGAAAAGTATACTCCGGCGTATGAAACGGATAGGTTATTTCCTCCTCATAATACCAGCAGTCCTCCTCATGCTGCGGATTTTTGAGCACATGAAACTCTTGCGCCGGCATATAACCCTGACCCAGGAGGAATGCACGCTGCCCGGCCTCATTCTCGCAGATATCAATCACCATTACCACATGACCCGGGCTGCCCCCTTTCAGAAAGACATCCCCGACACGCATCTGAGAACAATCTATCTCTTCGCTCTCCGTCTCCATGGACAATGTTCCCGCATAACAGAAGACCATTTTCAGGTACTCCACAAAGCTTTCATAGGAATCGTCCCAAGTCGCACTCTGTACCCACTGTACCTGATTGCCGTCCACCCTGATCCGCTCTCCGTCACGCCATCTGACATACTCTGCAAGAAACCCGTTGGTAAAATGAAACGCAATCTTCTCCGGCTGTCCTGTCTGATAATAATATTCTGCATAGATACGCATTACCGAATCTGCACACTGCTGTAAATCCACCGCCTCTATGGGCAGGGCAAGCACTGCCTGATGTGCGGACTGATTGCCTTTTTCCCTGCCGTCATAGAGAAGCACCGGACTTCCATCTTCCTTCAGGGGATACTCCCTAAGAAACTCAGTCAGGCTCCCGGCCTCCGCCGAGACCCGGCTGTAGCCCTCAGGTGTTAAAATGCGTGTCTGTAAGGTCATCCCTTCAGAATCTATCAAAAGGATGCCGCATTCTGCGTCCTCCTCCGGCTCTGAGTCTGCTTCCGGCTCTGTCGTAATTTCCACGGGCTCATCCGGAAGCTGCGATTCTTCTGGGATTTCCCCGCTGCTCCGGCCAGCAAATTTCCCGCATCCTGTCAGACAAAGCAGGCACAATGCAATTATAAAAGCCCAAATCTTCCATTTCCTTTCCATTTTCATCCGATAAACCTTTCTGTCCTACAATATTGGACTAACGATCCGTATACACCTTTATATATTCCAAATTCATACTTTTAATTGTTTTTAACATAATGTGCATCAAAGAAACAGCCATATCTCTATACCGCTATTAAGCAATAAACCGTATAATAATTTACAAATCCCTTTTCATATATCCACAAGTAAAAGGAAAAAAATCAAACTTCTTTGTTCCAAT
>CAZZHJ010000295.1:0-1879 GCA_964653815.1 uncultured Lachnospiraceae bacterium | reverse complement strand
TAGATGTTATTAAAAAAGTGCAATATGACAATGCCTTTACCTTCCAGTATTCTAAGAGGACGGGAACCCCAGCAGCCGCTATGGAAAACCAGGTTCCAAAGGAAGCTGTAACGGCACATTTTGACGAATTGCTGGCCGTAGTACAAAATGTGGCAAAAGAGCAGGCAAAGAAGCTTCAGGGAAAGACCATGGATGCACTGGTGGAAGAAATGAATGAACATGACCCTGAGCTTGTTACGGGAAGGCTTGGCAACAACATGATCGTGCATTTTAAGGGCACGAAAGAACTGATCGGCAAAATTGTCCCGGTATATCTAAAGGAGTGCAAAGGCTTTTATTATCTGGGCGAAAGTAAAATCTGAAAACGATACAATAAACTTAAAAATCTGCGGACAATGCAGACCAAAGATAAGGACAGGAAACAAAAATGGCAGAATTGACACCGATGATGCAACAGTATATGGAGACGAAAAAGCAGTATGAGGATTGTATACTGTTTTACCGCCTGGGAGATTTTTATGAAATGTTTTTTGAAGATGCCATAACTGCATCCAAGGTGCTGGAAATCACCCTGACGGGTAAAAGCTGCGGGCTGGAAGAGCGTGCTCCTATGTGCGGCATCCCTTATCATGCTGTGGACAGTTATTTTACCAAGCTGGTATCAAAGGGATATAAAGTGGCTATCTGCGAACAGGTAGAGGATCCGAAACTGACAAAAGGGATTGTAAAAAGGGAGGTTGTCAGGATTGTAACTCCCGGAACCAATCTGAATATGCAGGCTTTGGAGGAAACACGGAATAACTATCTGATGTGCATTGTCCAGCTGGATAAAATCGGCATTTCCGTAATCGATGTCACCACCGGGGACTATTATGTAACACAGGTGGATGACAGCAGCAAAATGTATGATGAAATCATTAAATTTTCCCCGGCGGAAATCATCTGTAACGACGGTTTTCTTGTGAGCGGCCTGGATATGGAGGATTTGCGCGCGAGACTGGGAATTACCATTTATAAGCTGGATGCATGGTATTTTGATGATGATACCTGCCAAAACCGCCTGAAAAAGCATTTCGGGGTTCAGACTTTGTCTTCCCTGGGGCTGGATGATTTTCCTACGGGCATTATCAGCGCAGGGGCAGTATTATCTTATCTTTATGAGACCCAGAAAGACTCCCTTTCCCATGTTACCCATATCAACCCTTATATCTCCAGCAAATATATGCTGTTAGACAGCTCTACCAGGCGCAATCTGGAACTGGTGGAGACCTTACGGGAAAAACAGAAGAGAGGTTCCCTGTTATGGGTATTAGACAAAACAAAGACGGCTATGGGTGCAAGGACCATGAGAAGCTATATTGAACAGCCATTGATTGAGCTGGAGGAAATCTCAAACCGTCTCAATGCAGTAGAAGCTTTGTGTGCCCACGGGGTCAGCAGGGATGAACTGCGGGAATACTTGAATCCTATTTATGACCTGGAAAGGCTTTTGGGCAAAATCAGTTATAAGACTGCAAATCCCAGGGATTTAATCGCTTTCAGGCAGTCCCTTTCCATGCTGCCTCCCATCAGGAAGGTTTTACAGGAATTTGACTGCAAATTATTGAAAAATATTTATGATGACATAGATCCTCTGGATGATATATGCAGCCTGATCGAGCAGGCAATTGAAGAAGAGCCCCCTATTTCCATCAGGGAAGGCGGCATTATTAAAGCCGGATTTTATGAGGATGTGGATCATTTCCGCAACGCCAAAACAGAGGGCAAATCCTGGCTGGCGGATTTGGAACGGACAGAAAAAGAAAGAACCGGCATTAAAAACCTGAAGGTAGGATACAATAAAGTCTTCGGTTACTATTTTGAAGTGACCAACTCCTTC
>CAZZHJ010000294.1:0-1890 GCA_964653815.1 uncultured Lachnospiraceae bacterium | reverse complement strand
TTGCATTACTTGCATTAGCAGGAGATGTCGGGGGTACTGTCGGTCCGGCGATTATCGGGAATGTATCGCAAAGAGCAGGAGAAAATCTTCAGGCGGGGGTGCTTGCAGGAATCGGTTTCCCGATTGTATTAGTGATTTGTGTATTAGTGTTAAGGAAAAACTATAAGTTTTCGGGCACTACAAAGCCTTAAAGATTGAGAAGTTTTCCATGTTCCTTTGCCATGATATAAATGCGTCCGCTCTCCTTCGTCACTTCTCCATGAGTATCCGCATCTATAGCCCGCTCAAAAACCATGCCGGCTTTTTCAAGGGCATCCTTCATTTCCGGAAGGGTATACCCTCTTTGCAAATGTACCTCTTCCGTTTTTTCAAAAAGGCCGTTTTCCTCTACCCGCTTAAATATAGTCAAATCGTACTCATTGAGCCGGCTTGCCTCATCATAGCTGTTTTCCCAGATAAAGCTGCCCTCTTCCCGGTTCTCGGCAATGACGCTGTCCCCTATGATTTCCCTGTATTTATAATCCGTGTTAAAATCAAACAAGAACAGCCCTTCCGGGTCTAAATAATTATTAACCAGAGAAAATACTCCCGTAAGCTCTTCTAAATCAGTCACATAATTTACGCTGTCGCAAATGCTGATAACCGCCGCTACGGTTCCATACAGTTCAAATTCCCTCATATCCTGGCACAGATATAAAATATCCTGTCCTGACTTTTCCTTTTTCTGCATTGCTTTATCCAGCATGTCATAGGAACTGTCCACACCTATCATATCATATCCCTTTTCTGCCAGATATTCCGTAAGAGTGCCCGTACCGCAGCCTAAATCCAGAATAAGGCCGCTTTCTATGCCCCGCTCTTTTAAGCACTTCACAATAAAAGCGCCCCACTCCTCATAAGGTGTCTCATCCATAAAAAGATCATACACATCCGCAAATCTGCCGTAGCTTTCCATTTCCGTCCCCGCCGTTTCTAATCATTGCCGGTTTTATTCTTCGCCGGTTTCGCTCCCTGCCGCTTTTATTCCTCTCCTAAAAGCTTGGCACCTGCAAATCCCAGAACAAAAGTAACAACACTTGTCAAAACTGTGATTACCGTAATAGTTCCGAATTCACTCATCAGAATAATGGCAATGGGAGATGCCGCAATCAGACCGATAATCGCCCAATAAGCTAACAGGGGCCATTTTTCAAAAACAAGCTCAATAAGCTTTGCAATTACCACAATTCCCACTACAATACCGATGCCCATGGGAATCAGTACGCCGCAGCACTGAAGCAGCACAGGAATGTCAAAGGCCGCCAAAGCCCGTACAAAGGTGCTGATCGTCTCAATAATGGGCTGGTAATAGCCCATCAGCATCAAAACCATGGAGCCGCTGACGCCGGGAATTACCATAGTTGCGGAAGCGATAACGCCCACGCCGAAAAACTTTATGACATTTAAAACATTAAAGGACATATCCGCATCGTTTCCTTCCCCGCTTCCCAATGTAGCAAGCCCAACAACCAGTACAAAGAAAAGAACTGCGGGTATGATATGACTGAGACGGATGGTATTTCCTTTTACCTTTTTCAGGATTGCCGGAAGTCCGCCCAGAATCAGACCGATAAACAGCAGGTTGGTCTGCGCCGGAAAATGCTCAAAAGCCGCTTCAATGACAAAGCTTAATCCCACAAGAGCCAGCACCATGCCGATACCCACCGGAATCAGAAACTTCATGCTCTTTTTAAATTCCTTAAGAATATGGGTCACACAATGAATCAGCTTATCATAAATTCCCATGGAAACAGCCATGGTTCCGCCGCTGACGCCCGGAATAATATTGGCAACGCCGATAACTGCGCCCTTTAAAATATTTTTAATTGCATCTTTCACTTTCTTTTCCAC
>CAZZHJ010000293.1:0-1903 GCA_964653815.1 uncultured Lachnospiraceae bacterium | reverse complement strand
CAAGAAAACAGGAACGGGCTTTCCTTGAATTTGTAGCACAGGATAAACATTTTTGCAGATACTATGATGGAATCTATATTTTATTTAAAACAGGACTTCGGATTTCTGATGCTGACGTTATAATAAGACTAAAGTTAGACAAACCCAGTAAACACGAGGGCACTGAAAAAGTCTGATTCTTTTTAGTAAGGATCAGACTTTTTCTTATAGAAATGTTATAATAAAGAAAAATGAAAGGGGAGTCACAAATGCTGAAGGATAATTCCCAAATGAAGCTGCCACTATCACCATACCAAGGCCTTTATGATATTATCATTCCCCAAAAACATCTTTTGCGGAGGATTAAAGAAAATATAGATTTCAGTTTTGTGAACCCTATGCTGAGAAAGCAGTATTGTGAAAACTTTGGACGTCCAGCCAAAGAACCGGAAATGATGTTTAAACTGATGTTTCTGAAAAAACTCTATGACCTGTCTGATGAACGTCTGATTAGCAGTGCCCAGACAGATATGGCCTTTAAGTATTTTCTGGATCTGGAACCTGAAGCCGCCATAATTGACCCAAGCCTTTTGACAAAGTTCAGGAAAACCCGTATTACAGAGGACATTCTGGAAGAAATGCTGAAAGAGACCATACAGCAGGCTTTAGAAAAAGGCCTGATCAAATCCGGAACCATCATTGTAGATTCTACCCATACAAATGCGTCTGTCAGAGCAAAATCTCCTACACAGATTCTGAGGGATTTAAGTAAACAACTTCGGAAAGAAATATATAAAAACGTCTTTGAATTATCGGAAAAATTTCCTGAAAAGCCGTCCATAGAAGCGGGGCTGGATGAGGAAATCACCTATACGCAGGAACTGCTCTCCGTTCTGGAAGAAGGGATTTCAGCCAGCGGGAATAAAAAAATACAGAAGCTCTACCAAAAAATCCATGAATTACTGGAAACGGAAAACATCCGTGAAATCCGGTCAAAAGATGATGAGGATGCCAGGTTTGGGCATAAAACGGCTACAAGCACTTTTTATGGGTATAAAAACCATCTGGCAATGACAGAAGAACGGCTGATAGTTGGGATCAATGTAACCCCTGGGGGCGATCCGGATGGACAGCAGCTTCCAGACTTAATCAAAAAAGCAAAAAAGAATGGCATCAAAGTGACAGAGGTCATAGGGGACATGGCCTATGTAAGTGATGCGAATCTGAATGCGTGTGGGGAAGAAATAGAGTTGATCGCCAGAACGAATACGGCGGTAGCTGCAGCAGCAGATGCCGGACTGGATGAAGGGTTCAGTTATAATAAAGACGCCGGGATGATGCAGTGCCCGTCTGGGGAACTTGCCATGCGAGTAGAGAAGAGGGCCGCAAAGAACGGAAATCAGTATAACCGATATGTATTCAGTAAAAAGAAATGTAAAAAATGCCCCATGAAAGACCAGTGCCGGGTAGGGAAAAGTAAAAGTCAATGTTATAGTGTGACCCGGGCAAGCGAAAAGAATAAAGCGCGTCTGGAATTTGAGTCCAGCGAAAAATTCCAGGAACGGATGAAGATACGGCACCGGATCGAAGAAAAGAACGGGGAGTTAAAAGAGGCCCACGGATTACGCAGAGCGGATTCGACAGGGTTATTTGCCATGGAATTGCAGATGTATTTCACAGCATTTGCAGTAAATATCAAGCGGATCATGAGGTTGGCCGTGCCTGTTATGCAGTAAAGAGGCATTCTCTTTGCATGCTTTTAAGTAATTTTGTGTATAGATGTTGGTTACATATAGAAGAAGAAAACTCCCACCCAAAAAATGGGAGTTTTTCAGTGCCCTCAAGACAAGAATGTTTTGAGGGAATATCTGCTTGAGAGAGAAAAGGAGGTTGTGACGATTATGATGAGTTTGTTTGATGAAGA
>CAZZHJ010000292.1:0-1921 GCA_964653815.1 uncultured Lachnospiraceae bacterium | reverse complement strand
GCTCTGGCAAATTATTACCTGATCAATACCAATACCTCTCTGAGCAATAAGGCGGCCAATGATGTGGCCGGGGTCAAAAATCCCGGCGATAATGTATTTACCACCCTGGATGTACAGATTCAGGAAGTGGCCGATTCTGAACTGAGTATTTACCGGGGGGCCATCGTGGTGACGGAGGTCTCCACGGGGAAAGTTCTGGCGATGGTATCCCATCCGGATTTTGATCCTAATGAGATACAGGATATCTGGGACTCCCTGGTGGAAAACGATTCCAGCTCCGTGCTGCTTAATCGCGCTACCCAGGGACTATATCCGCCGGGCTCCACTTTTAAGATCGTGACGGCGCTGGAGTATATCCGGGAGAATCCCACAAGTTATGACCAGTATTCTTTTAATTGTCCCGGCTATTTTAGTTATGACGGCAGCCGGATCAACTGTTATCACGGCTCCAGCCACGGTCAGGTGAGCTTCACGCGGTCCTTCGCCAAGTCCTGCAACTCATCCTTTGCCAATATAGGGATGGGACTTGACAGGGAGGCTTTTGCGGATACTCTGGAGGAGCTGCTTTTCGGAGAGGAGCTTCCCCTGACGCTGACCTATTCAAAAAGCAGTATTGACATGTATGCGGAGACATCCCCGGAAAGCATGATGCAGACCTCCATCGGTCAGGGCGTTACACAGATCACGCCCATCCAGCTGAATATGATTACCTGTGCCATCGCCAATGACGGTATATTGATGAATCCTTATTTAATCGATCATGTTGAGAATGATGCAGGAAATATCGTCAAAAACTTCAAACCCAGCGTCTATGGAAGGCTGATGAGCGAGGATGAAGCGGCGGTACTGACGCAGCTGATGACGGAGGTGGTGGAGAATGGTACAGCTACAAAGCTGTCCGGGCTGACCTATACTGCTGCCGGAAAGACCGGTTCCGCAGAATATAACAATATCAAAGGGGACAGCCACGCATGGTTCACCGGCTTTGCTCCTGCAGACAACCCCGAGGTCTGCGTCACCATCATCGTTGAAGGCGCCGGAAGCGGCGGAGATTATGCTGTTCCCATTGCCAAGAGAATATTCGACGCATATTTCAGGGAAAAATAGGTTACATGTAAGCAGTGGCAAAAAGACGTGTGCCAACAGCAACAAAAATAGACTTGCATGAAACTGCCGATTAGACTATACTGTGTTTAGGTCAGGGATTGTGACCACCGACAGGAGGGATTGCAATGATAGAAGCAATACGCTGTTGCTGTGTGGTCATTTTTCGGGGGAAGATTCTGCTTTTATATAAAAATTACCGAAACAAATACGAAGGCTGGGTACTTCCCAAAGGCACCGTGGAACAGGATGAAGATTATAAGGAAACAGCAATCCGGGAAGTACTGGAAGAAACAGGAGCGAAAGCAACCATTATACAGTATGTAGGAAAAAGCCAGTATACATTTACTGTTACGGAAGATACCGTGGAAAAAAACGTCCACTGGTATCTGATGATGGGAGAGAGTTATTATAGTAAACCACAGAGGGAAGAGTATTTTGTAGACAGCGGTTATTACAAATTTCACGAGGCATACCATTTACTCAAATTCCCAAACGAAAAACAGATTCTTGAAAAGGCTTATAACGGGTATCTGGATTTAAAGAAAAGTAATTTATGGGGAAACCGCAAATACTATTAATTTTGGAGAGGTCTTTGCATGGAATGGTATCATAAGCTTTATGTCAGTGATTCAATTAAAGACAGCAGGCTCAATCGAATAAAGTGGAAAATTAACCATAATGCGGGAACGGTATCCATTTATGTAATCACATTCGCATCCAACCGTGAGAATCTTCTGGATATCATACCGTCATGGGTACTAATGCAGAAAGCTTATCCAAAGAAAAATCTAAAAATTATCGGACTCGCAAAGGG
>CAZZHJ010000291.1:0-1923 GCA_964653815.1 uncultured Lachnospiraceae bacterium | reverse complement strand
GCTAGGGTAAAATTTTTGTAGGAAAACTAAATAAAGTAGAAGAAGAAAGCACCACTTTGTGTTAAGATTGAGTTTGCTAAAACCAAAATCTACATAAAGGAAGGTGCTTTCTATGATTAACAGTATACAACATTTTTGTGCAGAAGGGGTAAAAAAATTAGAAAAAGTCATGACCGATTATTCCGATGACATGACAAAAACAGCAGAGATGATACAGGGAGTAACCAAAGGAGTGACGGAACTGGGACTGTCCATCATCGCAGAAGAATGGGAGAGCTATGATGAACTGCTCCGTAAGCGAAAGGAAGTCAGAGCCGGATGGCATATTGTGAGAAGGGACGAAACAACCCTGCTCACAAGCCTGGGAAGCGTTACTTACCATAAAACCCTGTTCAGGAACAAAGAGACCGGCAGACATGAATATCTCCTTGACCGGATTATGGGGCTGGAGAAACACGCCCGTATGACAGAAGATGCCGAGGCGAAAATACTGGAGGAAGCTGTACAGACCAGTTACCGGAGGGGCGGGGAAAACGCAGCCATAACAGACGAGGTGGTAAGCAAGGAAACCGTAATGAACAAGCTGCACGATCTCCGGTTTCCAAAAACAGAACCGCAGCCGAAAAAGAAAGCCCTGAAATATCTTTACATCGATGCGGACGAAGACCATGTATCCCTGCAGTATCTGGAGAAAAAAGGCGACATCCGGAAACCCCGCACGAACACGGTCATGCCAAAACTGGTTTATGTATATGAGGGAATTACGAATGAGAACGGGAGGAATGAGCTGGTTAACAAAAAGCATTTCGGAGGAGTATATGAAGGAGGGACGGGCGTCGAACAATTATGGGAAGAGGTATGGGAATATATAGAGGAATCGTATGACACGGAGGAACTGGTAAAAATTTATATCAACGGAGATGGGGCCGCATGGATAAAAAGCGGACAGCGGCTGATTGACAAGGCGAAATTTGTCCTTGACCGTTTCCACATGCACAAATATATCATAGGTGCGACATCGCATCTGACGGACAGCGTGGAGGAGGCAAGAAACGGACTGTACCGTGCGATTTATAAACAGAAGAAATGGAAAGCAGAAGAGGTTTTTGACAGGATATTGGCAGTAACGGAAACAGAGACAAAAAGAAAGACAGTAGAGAATGCAAAAGCATATATTTTGGGGAACTGGGCGGGAATCATGCAATGGATCAGGGATAAGAACGAAGAAATAAGATGCAGTGCGGAAGGGCATATCAGCCATGTTTTTGCGGACAGGATGAGTTCAAGGCCGCTTGGATGGAGCAGAAAAGGAGCAGACAAAATGTCACGACTTCGGATTTATGAAAAAAATGGTGGAGATATGTTGAAGCTGGTGCGTTACCAGGAAAGAGCATTACCAATGGCGGCAGGATGTGAGGAAGTGATATACAGCAGCAGCCAGATGTTTGCGGCAGAGAGAAAGAACCAGGATAAACTTGGGGCATTGGCAGACATACCAGTATATAGCATACCATATCCACAAATCAGGAAAATAGCAGCATTAAAAAATCATATCTGGGGATTGTAAAATGGGAAAAATCTGATATAGTAAAGATAGTGAATCAATCGGAAACACATCTTAGGTGTAATCTGTCTTTTGTTTTCCTACAGTAAATTTACGCTATCATTCATGAATAATTTCTTTACATTTTTCGCATTCAATGCTAAAATATAATCACAAAAGGAACAACCGCCCACAAAGTGGTTGACCTCCGAGTAAAGCTTTAAGCCTACCTAGACCGCCAAGTACAAGGTAGGCTTATTATTTTCGCTTGTTGTTCCTATCTATGTAGGCAAGCAATGCAACGAGAAACGAACCGTCTAAAAATAACGGGCTTTAAACTTCGTATGTACCCATATGCACCACATTCAATGAAACTACTG
>CAZZHJ010000290.1:0-1961 GCA_964653815.1 uncultured Lachnospiraceae bacterium | reverse complement strand
CGGAAGCCAAGACCACGCAAACCGCCGCATTGTCTTCAAACTGCAGGTCAATCTGATCCAATGTCCCGTCAATACAAGCTTCTATCACATCAATTATATCGTTTTTCATCCTCGGCAGGACAACCTGAGCTTCCGGATCGCCGAATCTGGCATTATACTCCAAAACTCTGGGACCATTTTCGGTTAACATAAGTCCGAAAAAGATAACGCCTTTAAACTCCCTGCCTTCCGCCGCCATGGCATCCACCGTTGCCTGGTAAATATATTTCTTGCAGAAATCATCCACTTCTTTTGTATAGAAGGGACTGGGTGAAAAGGTTCCCATACCGCCTGTATTCAAACCTTTATCGCCGTCCTGTGCACGCTTATGGTCCTGGGCCGATGACATAATTTTAATAGTCTTGCCATCTACAAAGGACAATACGCTGACTTCACGTCCTGTCATAAACTCCTCAACGACCATTTTATTTCCGGCGCTGCCGAATTTTTTGTCCTCCATAATGGACTTAACGCCTTCTTTTGCCTCTTCCCATGTATTGCAGATTAGCACGCCCTTGCCAAGAGCCAGCCCGTCTGCCTTCAAAACCACGGGATAATCTGAATTTTCCAGATATTTTAATGCGCTTTCGGCATTATCAAAATTCTCATAAGCTGCCGTAGGAATCTTGTATTTTTTCATCAGATCCTTGGAAAATGCCTTGCTTCCTTCCAGAATTGCCGCGTTCTTACGAGGTCCGAAAGCACGCAGTCCCGCTTTTTCCAATTCGTCCACCAGACCTCCTGCAAGGGGGTCATCCGGTGCAACAAAGGTCAGATCGATTTTCTCTTCTTTTGCAAAATCTACAATCTTCTGGAAATCCATAACCTTAATAGGCACGCACTCTGCAAGTTCACTGATGCCTGCATTGCCGGGAGCACAATATAGTTTATCCACTTTGGGACTTTTCTTTACACTCATGGCAATGGCATGTTCTCTTCCACCACTTCCGACGATTAATACTTTCATATCTTCCTCCTTATCAATCCGTAATAACAGCCTTACCGGCTATTACCCTTACTTTCCCTTTTGCAATCAAATCAATGGCTTTCGGCAGAATCTGCCACTCCGCCTCTTCCATAATCCGCCGCTGAAGGATTTCGGGCGTATCTCCCGCCTTTACCTCCACAGCTTTCTGGAGAATGATGGGCCCTGTATCCGTACCTTTATCTACAAAATGAACCGTAGCCCCCGATATCTTTACCCCTCGTGCCAGCGCACCTTCATGGACCTTTAAGCCATAATATCCCACGCCGCAAAAAGAAGGAATCAGGGAAGGGTGGATATTAATAATCCTGTTTTCATATTCATCTATCATCTGTTCCGGTATGGTAACCAGGAAACCTGCCAATACGATTAAATCCGGCTGCATGCTGCGGACGGTTTCGAGAAGTGCCTTATGGAACTCTTCTCGGTTTACATAATCTTTGGGCGATACACAGATTCCGGGAATTCCCGCAGCTGCTGCACGCTCCAGCGCATAAGCATTCTTGTTATTGCTGATGACTCCGGCTATTTCCGTATCCCTGACAGCGCCATTTCCCACAGCATCAATAATCGCCTGAAGGTTGGTTCCGCCGCCGGAAACACAGACAACAATCTTTAGCATAATCTGACTCCTTTTTCTCCTGCTTCAACAGTTCCGATTTTGTAAGGCGTCTCTCCTGCCGCTTTCATTGCTTCCATGGTCTTTTCCGCATCCTTCGCATCCACTGCGACTACCATGCCGATTCCCATATTATAGGTATTGTACATCATCTTTTCATCGATCTGTCCCTTTTCCTGAAGCAGTCTGAAAACAGCCGGTACTTCATAACTGTCTTTCTGCACTACGGCACAAATGCCGTCAGGAAGCATTCTCGGAATATTTTCATAAAATCCGCCGCCTGTAATATGGCTGCAGCCTTTCATGGTAACGCCTGCT
>CAZZHJ010000289.1:0-1975 GCA_964653815.1 uncultured Lachnospiraceae bacterium | reverse complement strand
TATAAAATCAACTATAATAACAAAAATAACAAGAAACGAATAAAGGAATCAAAAAACAATGATACTATCCATATCAGTTATAATACTATTATTTTTATTAGACATTATATTACTTGATAAAATATGGCGATATATAGACAAAAAAACTATAAGTGAACACGAAAAATCCATAATAAAAACCATCACTATAATATTGGAGATATTTGTAATAATTCCAATAATAATCATTATAATTTTGGTAATAACTATAGCACAAACTGCAATTAAATATATGTAACTTCAAAAAAGGGAAAGAAATATTATTCATTTCCTTTTTTCATAATCTCATCCGAATCCAGCATAATTGTAAAAGGTCCGTCATTAACCAGAGAAACCTTCATATCTGCACCAAAGGAGCCTGTCTGTACATTTAAAGAAGAAATTTCTTTACACTTATGAATAATATAATCATAGAGTTGCTGGGCCAACTGAGGATTCCCGGCGTTTATGAAGGAAGGTCTATTTCCATGCCTACAGTCTGCGTAAAGGGTAAATTGAGAAATCAACAAAAGTTCTCCGGATACAGATACAGAAGAAATGTTTAAATTCGTTTTTCCTTCAGCATCTTTAAAAACTCTCAAATTTAACATTTTTTGAATCATTTTATCTGCAATCTGTTCTGTATCTGTATTGCAAATTCCGATAAAAACAACAAATCCCTTTTGAATTTTACCAATCACTTCATTATTTACTGTAACGACTGCATTTTGAACATTTTGAATTAAAAATTTCATTTTTTAACCTTTCGAATCCTCGTCATAATGTAATGAATCGGATTTTTTCATTTTCTTCAAACTTTTCGAAATTTTGTCGGAAATTGAAGGGGAATTTGTATTTTTTCTTGCATCTCTCCTCTTCTCTTCTGTCATCTGAATCATCTGATGCCCTTCAATTTTATCCAAATGCATATATTCCTTGGTATCGGTTGTCAACCCCTTACTCTTTAATGTAGCATTCAATTTCCGCTTAATTGCGGCATAAATCAGCGCAAATACAGGAACCCCGATGGCCATGCCCAGAACACCGAAATAAGCTCCAAAAATCGTAATGGAGAAAATAACCCAAAAGCTTGAAAGCCCCGTGGAATCGCCCAAAATTTTCGGTCCCAGAATATTCCCGTCAAACTGCTGTAAAATCAAAATGAGAATAATGAACTTTAAGCCACTGAGGGGATTTACCATGATGATCAACAATGCACTGGGAATTCCGCCCAAAAAGGGACCAAAAAACGGAATAATATTGGTGACACCAACAATTACACTTACCAGAATCTCATATGGAAGTGAAAATATCCGCATAAATATATAGCACAAAATCCCGATAATGATGGAATCGATAATTTTTCCGCTGATATAAGAGCCAAAAGTCTTATTTGCATAGCGGAAATCGCTGATAATTCCATTGGCGCTTTCTTCCGGGAACAATGCGTAAGTTATTTTCTTTGCCTGTCCCGTAAAGGTTTCTTTGCTTGCCAGTACATAGATGGAAATAATTAATCCGATAACTAAATTCCAAAGACCTTTGGCAACACCGATCACACTTAAGGAAACTTCTTTCAGAATCACATTAATTCTTGGAAGTACGCTGTTATTCAGCCAGTTATCCAATTCATCTGAATAAGTATTGATTAAATCTGTTACCAATTTCTCAATGTTTTTATTGGAAGCAAGAATGTTCTCCATTAATCTTTCCAGATTACTTACATATATAGAGGATTGTAAAGCGATGCTTTGTATGCTGGTAACAACCTCTTTTAAAACAATGGAAAAGAAAATATATAAAAGATACAGCGTCAAAAACATGGTAAGCAAAATTGCTAATATCCGAATTCTTTTTTTGGTTTTTACTTTCTCCGTATCAAGATGAAATGCACGATATAAGGGGATTGTGTCCTCCATCAGATAAACATCCTCCGATGAGTCCGAGCCCATATCTT
>CAZZHJ010000288.1:0-1981 GCA_964653815.1 uncultured Lachnospiraceae bacterium | reverse complement strand
AATCATGACCACCGGCTTAGCCGGTGGTTTGTTCTGCGGCTATAAGCCGCTGTTCCCTGCCTGCGTCTAAAGACGCTTGAAATAGTCCGCCAACCGCACTTCATTTACTGGCTGAGCCCCTTGGGCTCTTTTCTATTTCTTATTGCCCCAGGTTACCTGCTCACCCGTAAACGGGTCAACGTACTCTTTCAACGACATTTGGTCATACTCCAAATCTTCTTGTATCTGATTCCTTATATATTCCTGTATTTTCTTTGCATTTTTACCCACGGAATCTACATAATATCCTCGACACCAGAAATGCCTGTTTCCATATTTATATTTTAAGTTTGCATGTCTCTCAAATATCATAAGAGAACTCTTTCCCTTTAAATAGCCTACGATCTGAGACACACTATACTTCGGTGGTATTCGCACAAACATATGCACATGGTCTGGCATACATTCGGCTTCTATTATCTCAATTCCTTTTCGTTTGCAAAGCATACTCAGAATATTTCCCACATCCGCTTTTATCTTTCCATAGATTACCTTTCTACGAAACTTTGGTGCAAATACAATGTGATATTTACATTCCCACTTTGTATGTGCTAAACTATTCATGTCCATTCTTGGATACCTCCTATGTTGTTTTTTGTGTGGTTGGCAAACCAGCACTATTATACAACATAGGAGGTTTTTCTTGTAGCTGAAGCTAATGCGGGTCACACCGGCATAGCCGGTGGTTTATTTGTAACCTTGATACAATAAAGGCAAAAGGGCTGTCATTCGACAGCCCATTGCCCCGCAATTTCTGACATATCCATTACAGATACCAGTTCCAGGAACTCATAGGATTATTGAACATATTGTAAGCTCCTGCTCTGTTGTAAGTAGAAGCAGTGGAAACAGCTCTTACTGCTGTCTGACTCATTGTCTGGGCACGGCTGGCCGTCAACCCTGCAAAGGAATTTTTTCCGTTAAAGAGTCCCTTCAAAGTGTCAATGTCCGCACTTTTCAGTTTTTCCGTGTCCACAGAAAGTGTATTTCCCTTTCCGATGGTGATTCCCACAGTTTCCAGAGCCTTTCCATAAAAGGAAGTCATCCTGGTCATGTACTGGGTATTGCGCATTACGTTTGCATCGGAAGATTCATCCGATGCCTGTATGGCAGAATTGTAATCCGACACAAAGCTTTTTACAGCATTTGCGATGGCATTCATGTCATAACCACTGGTGGTGGTCTTCACTCCGGTCTCAGCATCTACTGTTGTTTTTTTCACTTCGTTAAAAAGTGATTTACTTCCCTGTGCTGTCAATGCCGATGCTGATTTTACAAGATTATCCGCTTGCGTCTTCACCTTATTCAGCGCCTTTCCCTGGTAGGAAGAGGCTGAGGAAGTTTTCCACAGATCCTGATAAATGGAATTTACTTTGTTATTCGAATTGCTGCTTTTTTGTGTCTGGTTCACTTTTGCCTTCGCATAATAGGAAGTTAAAAGCTTTTTATATGAACCGCTGCGGATACTGGAGTAATCCCCAAAAGTGTTGTAAAAGCTGTAGCTGGAACTTCCGCCAAACAAGCTGCCCAGTCCGTAATTCCCAAAATTAAAACCCATCTCCTTGTCCTCCTTTCCTTAGCCCGGCGGTAAATCTGACTTGATCCGCCGCCATTCTAAATATTTATAACCAACGTGCATGATCCTGCACGGGGTTATCTAGATATTCTGATCTACTGCCGCACCCTTGATATCCTCTTTGATCAGCTTCAGTTCCTCCAGAATTTCCTGAATCTCTTTGTCCGCTGCTGAATCCGGTTCATTGTAGGAACGGATGGCTTCCAGCATCTCCCTGTCGTTTTCCGTCTTCTCCTCCAGTCTCTCTTTGCGTTCCTCTGCCTTTTCCAGACGCTCTTCCTGCTCTTCTTTCTTCTCGGCAAGTTTCTCTGCTTTTTCCTTTTCTTCTTCCATCTTCTCTTCCAGATGCTTCTTGCCTTCATTGAT
>CAZZHJ010000287.1:0-1989 GCA_964653815.1 uncultured Lachnospiraceae bacterium | reverse complement strand
GGCTGAATACGGCCGTTTTAAGGGGTGTTCAGGGGGAGGGGGAGGAGCCCAAAAAGCTAAGAAAATGGCGGGGTTAGGGGTGTTTTAAGGGACGGGGGAGGAAGCCTGAAATGTTAAAAGAGCCTCGCTGGGGGGAATACCCCAGTAAGGCTCCTTAATCACTCTTTTTCATGATGCTCAGGAAAATTTATTTTTGCATTCAGGAAAAACTTTGTCTGCAAAAACATCTCTGTTTACTCGAACTCAATCTGATAATAGCATTTTCTTGAACTTTCATTGCATAAAAATTATATTTTTCCCCTTATTTTATTATTTCCTACTTTCTCTACTTTCAGCATGTTCTTTTGTTAGTGGCACTGTGGTGCCACCATCCCATCACGGAGTAATCTCCACCACATCCTCAGATATCATCTATCTACAAATATATTCTGCATTTGTCAGCACCGCTTTTATGGCATACTCCTTATTCCATATCATACTCAAACAACTCCCCAACTGTGCAATGGAACACTTTGCAGAGTTGCTCCATTGTGTTGTAATCCACTCTGGTCGCTTTCTCATTATACAAATTGGCAACCGTATTCCTTGCTAATCCAGTTTCATTGCATACATCCTGTATCTTTTTCTTATCTCTTCCCATCAAAATTGACAAATTGCATTTTATCATATGACTCACCTCCATTTTTTCCTATTCTACACTATTACGATTATAAAGTCAACTTTTTTAATTAATTTTTTGACTATTTTTATCAAAAAGCTATTGACACGCACGCTGCATATGGTAATATGTTTATAACAGCAAAAGCTAATCAAAATAATCAATATCTTAATCAAACGGAGGAAAAACAAATGTTGAAAAATCAGTTATTCGGAGTAGAAGTAGAAATGACCGGCATCACCAGAGAAAAAGCTGCAAAAATCGTGGCAGAAGTTCTCGGCACCACGCCTTCCCGTCCAGACAACACTTGCTACGAAACTCGCACCATCGCCGATCAGGCAGCTCGCAAGTGGAAAGTTATGAGAGATTCTTCTATCCATCCGATAAGAAATGATGGCGGCTCCGAGCCAATTGACCAGTACAGAGTAGAGTTTGTTACACCTCCTCTTAACTATGAAGACATTGACCTGTTGCAGAGAATCATTAGAAAGCTGAAAGAGAATGGAGCAAAGCCCCATAGCAGCTGCGGCATTCATATCCATGTAGACGGGGCAAACCACAATCCAAATTCCCTTAGAAGACTGATAAACTTCATGACCTCCAGACAGGATCTGATATATGAGGCACTCGAAATAGGGCAGAGAGAAGACAGCTGGTGTCACAAATTAAACGCGTCACTTTTGAATGAAATGAAGAAAGTCAAGGATCTCACAAAGGAAAGAGCCGAGCAGATATGGTACAGCAGCGCAAATGATGGTTACACTGGCGGTATCGATCACACACATTATAACCGCACCCGGTATCATGGAATAAACCTTCACAGCTACTTCTCCAAAGGGACTGTAGAATTCAGGCTTTTCAATAGCACCCTCCATGCCGGAAAAATCAAAGCCTATGTACAATTTTGCTTAGCTGTATCAGCATGGGCTATAACATCTCAGGAAAAAATTGTATTCCGCTCCATGGCTGGATATACACCAGAGAAAAAAGTTACCATTATGAGGAATATCCTTACCCATCGGCTCGGCCTGTATGGAGACGAATTCAAGACTTGCCGGTTACACCTTATGACACCCTTAAAGAAAGCCGCTGGCATAACCTACCGGGCAGCTTGATAAATTCTCGCTGACCTATCGGCATGACGGGGAGAAAGGAAAAACAGAATGAAAATTATCAAATTGACAGACAAACAATTCGATGCACTCGACACAGAAACTCGCAGAAGTATGATATATCAGCTGATGCTTATTGATACTCCGAAATATCGGTATTGCCTCGGGGCATATGGGCACTATTGGACAATGGTTAGATACGAACGGATACACGCCGAC
>CAZZHJ010000286.1:0-2004 GCA_964653815.1 uncultured Lachnospiraceae bacterium | reverse complement strand
CTTACCGGACATTTACCCAGTGACGAAAAAAGTCGAAGTGTTACGAAAATATTAAAAATTTTAAGAAATTCTTAAGTGGTTTCTTTCATCAATCAATGTTACAATAAAAATACGAGAATGCTGTGTTGGATGAATGGGAAGAGCAGTATTCCGATTTGAGGGGAAAGAAATTATGAAAGTGAAATGGTGGAAACGCATTTTTCTATCAGGCGTCATTGGAGTTTTTCCGATTGTTATGTTGTCAGGATGTAAAAGTGAAGAGGGAATAAGCGCTTCACGGGCATACTATGTCATCAGTGAGGAACTGGATATTAAAAAGACAACGGACAAAGCACAGGAAATACTGGAAAATGCCGGACCGCAATCAGAAAACAAGATGGAAAACGGAGAAGAATAGAAATAAAAAGTGTTGTGAATATAAAAAGCATATTCACGACACTTTTTTAAATTATTCTTGTTGTCCATTTACTGCAGTCCCAGATATCGCTTGCGAAGTTTTTATAAAACTCCGGTTCATGGCAGACGATCAGGACACTGCCCTTATAAGCACTGAGAGCACGTTGTAATTCTGTTTTGGCATCTACGTCCAGATGATTGGTAGGCTCGTCTAAAAGCAGAATATTGGTTTCTCTGTTAAGCAGTTTGCAAAGTCTCACCTTTGCCTGTTCGCCTCCGCTTAAAACTTTTACCTTGCTTTCGATATGTTTGGTGGTGAGTCCGCACTTGGCAAGGGCGGAACGCACTTCATACTGGCTCATGGAAGGGAATTCTTTCCAGATTTCTTCTATGCAGGAAGTCTCTATACCCGGTGACATCTCCTGTTCAAAATATCCAATGCTTAAGTAATCGCCCTGCTCCACATTGCCGGAAATTGGAGGAATCAGGCCCAGAATACTTTTTAGCAGAGTAGTTTTTCCAATACCGTTGGAGCCGATTAAGGCTATTTTTTGTCCTCTTTCCATGGAAAGATTCAGGGGAATGGAGAGAGGCTCCTCGTAACCAATTATCAAATCTTTTGTCTCAAAGATATAGCGTCCGGGTGTACGGGCCTCTTTAAAATAAAATTCCGGTTTGGGTTTATCTGTGGCAAGTTCGATAATATCCATCTTATCCAGTTTTTTCTGCCGGGACATTGCCATATTGCGGGTAGATACGCGCGCCTTATTTCTTGCCACAAAATCTTTTAAATCGGCAATTTCTTTTTGCTGTCTGTTGTAAGCCGCCTCCAACTGAGCTTTTTTCATAGCATAAACTTCCTGAAACTTATCATAGTCCCCTACATACCGGTTCAATTCCTGATTGTCCATGTGATAAATCAGATTTATCACGCTGTTCAAGAAAGGAATATCATGGGAAATAAGAATGAAGGCATTTTCATATTCCGTCAAATAGCGTTTCAGCCAGGCTATATGCTCTGCGTCCAGATAGTTGGTCGGTTCATCCAGAAGCAGAATATCCGGCTTTTCCAAAAGAAGTTTGCCCAAGAGGACTTTGGTCCGCTGACCGCCGCTCAAGTCAGATACATCCCTGTCAAGACCCAGATCCAAAAGCCCAAGAGCCCGGGCAACTTCTTCCACTTTGGCATCTATCATGTAAAAATCATGCATGGTCAATAAATCCTGTATCGTTCCCAGTTCTTCCATGTAGAGTTCAAGTTCTTCAGGAGAAGCTGAACCCATTTTATCACATATTTCATTCATTTTGGTTTCCATTTCAAACAGGAAGTCAAATGCAGAAGCAAGAACCTGCCGGATAGACATTCCTTTTTCGAGTACAGTATGCTGGTCCAGATAGCCTACACGTACATTTTTGGCCCATTCTATTTTTTCTTCGTCAGGCATGAGCTTTCCCGGGATAATGTTCATAAAGATGGACTTGCCCTCCCCGGTTGCGCCAATCAGTCCGATGTGTTCTTCTTTTTACAGGCGGAAAGAAACGTTATTAAAAATCGCACGGTCACCAAAACCATGCGTCAGATTTTCAACATTTAATATACTCATAACA
>CAZZHJ010000285.1:0-2005 GCA_964653815.1 uncultured Lachnospiraceae bacterium | reverse complement strand
TTGCAACAATCAGCTTTTCACCATTGAGCAATGTCGCTTCAAGCTGGCTGTTCATGAGTTGTTTTATGCTGTAAAGCATATCTGCGTTTACCAAACAGGATTTACTGATTCGTATAATCCCTGTCTCTCTTAACATTTCCTCCAATTCGTATAATTTTTTATCCGTCTTATAGACTTCATCTTTCGTGTATAAAAAAGTTTTTCTTTCTACCGATTCCACATAGTATATATCCGATACAGGCACTTGAAAAACTTTTCCTTTGCTGTTTCCGCTGATCATAATATCAAGAGATTCAATTTTTTTAATCAGTTTTTTGGTTTTCGTATCCAATACGGGATACTCAATAATGATAGTTAATGGTTTATCATCTACTTGTCTTGTTTTTATTTCCATTATCTTCCCTCCATATGGTATCTTAGCATAAAAAGAAATAAATAAAAGGTTTGTAAACACGACTTGCAAATATGGTAACATCAATTACAATTTATTATCAAACATTTTTGTTTTTTTACCGTACATAAGTATTTGGACAGGGTTTATAAAAATTTAAGAATTGTGAAAGCCTTGTATTTACTGGGTTTTTGCAAAATTATTAGCACTCATGAAAATTGAGTGCTAATTATGTATTGACGAATCAACCGGGAGGTTGTAAACTTCATATCAGATGACAATGCCGGAATGGATGAAAGAAAGGAATGAATTTTTATGTCTAACAAGCATGGCAGTTTATCAATTAACAGCGAAAACATTTTTCCGATTATTAAGAAGTGGCTGTATTCGGACCACGATATTTTTTACAGGGAGTTAATCTCCAATGGATGCGATGCCATTACCAAATTGAAAAAACTGGATATGATGGGAGAGTATACTTTGCCGGAAGGCTTTACGCCCAAGGTAAAGATTGAGGTCAGCCCTGAGAACAAGACGATTTCCGTTACGGATAACGGTCTTGGTATGACGGCGGACGAAGTAGAGGAATATATTAACCAGATTGCCTTTTCGGGAGCCACGGATTTTATCAGTAAGTATAAAGATAAGACCAATGAGGACCAGATTATCGGGCATTTCGGACTGGGCTTTTATTCTGCTTTCATGGTAGCGGATGCGGTACATATCGATACCCTTTCCTATCAGGACGGCGCAAAAGCGGTTCACTGGGAATGTGACGGCGGCACGGAATTTGATATGAAGGAAGGCGACAAAAGTGAAGTGGGTACAACCATTACCCTTTTTGTCAACGAAGACTGCCTGAAATTCTGCAATGAGTACGAAGCGAAGGAAGTTGTTAAGAAATACTGTTCCTTTATGCCTTATGAAATCTATGTAGGAAAGCTGAATACCACAGAGACACAGGTTATCGAAGAGGAAGAACTCCTTCCTACAGATGAGGTTGTGGAGAAGATTCAGCCTAAGGAAGAGGAAAAGAAGGACGGGGAGCAGGAAGCTGCGAAGGAGGAAAAACAAAAGCTTCGCATTAAGAGACGTCCGGAGCTGATGAATGAGACACAGCCCCTTTGGACCAAGCATCCCAATGAGTGCACAAAAGAGGAGTATCTGGAGTTTTACCGCAAGGTATTCCATGACTATAAGGAGCCTTTATTCTGGATTCATCTGAATATGGATTATCCGTTCAATTTAAAGGGTATTTTGTATTTCCCCAAAATCAATATGGAATACGAATCCATAGAAGGCACTATCAAGCTGTATAACAATCAGGTGTTTATTGCGGATAATATCAAAGAAGTGATTCCGGAGTTCTTAATGCTCTTAAAGGGTGTCATTGACTGTCCGGACCTTCCGCTGAATGTTTCCAGATCCGCATTGCAAAACGACGGATTTGTTAAGAAGATTTCCGATTACATTAGTAAAAAAGTGGCGGATAAGCTGGCAGGCATGTGTAAGACGGAAAAAGAAGAATATGAAAAATACTGGGATGATATCAGCCCGTTTATTAAATTCGGCTGCTTAAAGGATGATAAGTTCTGTGAGAAAATGACAGATTAT
>CAZZHJ010000284.1:0-2007 GCA_964653815.1 uncultured Lachnospiraceae bacterium | reverse complement strand
AAAGCGACCACCATCGATGAACTGATGGAGGAAGAAGGCTTTGATGCAGTATTTATTGGCTCCGGCGCCGGACTGCCCAAATTTATGGGAATTCCCGGAGAACAGGCAAACGGCGTGTTTTCAGCCAATGAATACCTGACCCGTTCCAATTTGATGAAGGCTTTTAAAGAGGATTCCAATACACCGATTATGCGTGCGAAAAAGGTTGCTGTTGTAGGAGGCGGAAATGTAGCCATGGATGCTGCCAGAACCGCATTAAGACTTGGCGCGGAGGTACATATCGTATACCGACGCAGTGAGGAAGAGCTTCCCGCACGTGTGGAAGAAGTACATCATGCAAAAGAAGAAGGCATTATTTTTGATTTGCTGACCAATCCTGTAGAAATCCTTTCAGATGAAAACGGATGGGTAAACGGAATTAAATGTATTAAGATGGAATTAGGCGAGCCTGATGCTTCTGGCAGAAGACGTCCTGTAGAAATACCCGGTTCTGAATTTGTGGTAGATGTGGATTGTGTTATTATGTCCTTGGGAACATCCCCCAATCCTTTGATTTCTTCCACCACAGAGGGACTGGAAGTTAACAAATGGAAATGTATCGTTGCCGACGAAGAGCATGGAAAGACCACAAAAGAAGGCGTTTATGCAGGCGGAGATGCAGTTACCGGTGCGGCAACCGTTATTCTTGCAATGGGTGCAGGTAAAGCGGCAGCACAGGGTATTCATGAATATTTAAGTGCAAAATAGCAAACGAAAGGAGCTTTTTTATGGTAAATCATTATGTTTTCTGGAATCTGAATGATTCCTTGACAAAAGAAGAACGAATACAGGCGGGACTTAAGATCAAGGAAAAGCTGGAGGCCGTAGGAAAGCTTGTTCCTGGTGTGATATCCCTTGAAGTACGAATCAACGAACTGGAATCCAGTAACAGGGATGTGGCTTTATTATCTGTTTTTGAAAGCGTGGAAGCTTTAAATGCATACCAGATTCACCCGGAGCATATCAATGCAGCCGAATATGTTGGGTCGGTTACCTATAATCGTACCTGCTTTGATTTTGAAGTATAAATACGGAGGTTTTACTTATGCCCTTTTGTCCGATATGTAAATATGAATACAGGGAAGGAATCAAAGAATGCCATGAGTGTAAAGTGCCTCTGGTGGACGACCTTTCCGAGGGCCCCGTTGCTGTTATTTGCGGAGAACAGGATGAATTGGAAGAAATCTTGCAATTTTGTGAAAAAAACGGGTTAAAAACAGGTTTTATCCGTTATATTGAAGAAGAACATGCATTACACCTGTTTTTTAATAGGGAAGAGCTGGAGGATGCAACAAAGTGGATTAAAGCCTATATGACCGAAAAAGAGATGGAGATGCTTGCTGAAATGGCAGGTATTCCCATGGAGGAGATGACACCGGAACTGGCAAAGCAGCTGCAGCAGGAAGAAATAGAAGAAATGAAAGAATTGCAGCAGATGGAAAAGGAACGCATCAGCGGCAGATACTCCTATGTGGATAAGCGGGAGAAAGCGACTGAATATAAGTCCAGCGCCTTTGTACTGATTATTGTAGGTGTGTTAGGGCTTGCAGCGCTGGTTCTTATATATTTGGATATACTCCCTGTTAACAGCCTGAAGAACAATTATCTGTTCATAGGCGTTATGGGATTTTTGTATCTCATATTTTTAATAACAGGAGTTATGTCATATGCGAAGGTAAAAGTACTTCTGGCTCAGGCATTGCAGGAAGAGGATTTACTTTCTAGGGCAGAGAAGTTTATGGATGAAATGCTGACGAAAGGAGCAGTTGACAGGGCTGTAGGCAAATCCGAGGATGTATCTGAGGAAGAAATTTATTTTAAGCGCGCCGAATATATAGGAAATGTTTTAAAAGACGAATTTCCGGATATGGAAGATACGCTGTGCGAAAAACTGATTGAAGAGAGATATTATGAGCTCTATGAAAGTACGATAATTAGTGTGGGAAAAATAAAAGAAGCCTTTTACCG
>CAZZHJ010000283.1:0-2010 GCA_964653815.1 uncultured Lachnospiraceae bacterium | reverse complement strand
ATCATCGGTAAAACCAATTTGCGAAAAATGCAAAATTATTAAAAGAAAAGGGAAAATCAGAGTTATCTGTGAAAATCCCAAACACAAACAGGTACAGGGATAATCCACAATAAACAGACCAGTAGTGGAAGCTTTATCGGTTCGAAAAGCGGCTGACAGCATATCCTGCCGTCATCAGGATGTGCTATTTAAGATAATTGAACGTAGATGAGCCTACGGGAGATTACTTATTGATACCGAGAAGATATCTTTAGTATCGGAAAGATCGGGCAGATGCCCGGTTGGGGATTTGGAAAGATCCCCCAGTCAATTAGTAACGGACAGCGGCTGTTTTGGCAGCTGCGTCAATTAAACAAATGGAGGAATTTATAAAATGGCTCGTATTGCAGGTGTTGACTTACCAAGAGACAAACGTGTTGAAATCGGTCTTACTTATATCTACGGAATCGGCAGAGTAAGTTCCAACCGTATTTTAGCAGAGGCAAAAGTAAATCCCGATACACGTTGCAGGGATTTAACAGACGAAGAAGTAAAGAAAATCAGTGAAGTAATCGACGCAACACAGATTGTTGAAGGTGATTTAAGAAGAGAAATCGCTTTGAACATCAAGAGATTACAGGAAATCGGATGCTATAGAGGAATCCGTCACAGAAAAGGACTTCCGGTTCGTGGTCAGAAGACAAAGACTAACGCAAGAACCAGAAAAGGTCCTAAGAGAACAGTAGCAAATAAGAAGAAATAATCAAGCATATTGAAGAAAGTAGGTTAGTTTAGAGATGGCTAAAAAAGTAGCAGCTAAGAAAGTTAGCAAAAGGCGTGTAAAGAAAAACGTTGAACGCGGACAGGCACATATTCAGTCTTCCTTTAACAATACAATTGTTACATTGACAGATACTGAAGGCAATGCATTAAGCTGGGCAAGTGCCGGTGGTCTTGGTTTTAGAGGTTCAAGGAAATCTACTCCATATGCAGCACAGATGGCAGCAGAGACTGCAACAAAGGCAGCATTAATCCATGGATTAAAGACAGTAGATGTTTTTGTAAAAGGACCTGGTTCAGGAAGAGAAGCAGCAATCCGTGCATTACAGGCATGCGGTCTGGAGGTTACCAGCATCAGAGACGTGACCCCCGTACCTCATAACGGATGCCGCCCGCCCAAACGCCGCCGCGTATAGTCGCGTCGGATGCTTTGTGCATATCTGTGCAAAGATTTTAATAATGATAGAAACAAGCATGTTGGAAGAAAGTGCCAAACGGCACTGTAAACAATAGTAGGAGGAAAAGAAAAATGGCAGTAAACAGAGTTCCTGTTTTAAAGAGATGCAGATCTCTCGATTTAGACCCGACTTATTTAGGATATGATAAGAAATCAAACCGTAAATCCTTAAGAGCCGGAAAGAAGATGAGCGAGTATGGTACTCAGTTAAGAGAGAAACAGAAAGCAAAATTTATCTATGGTGTATTGGAGAAACCTTTCAGAAACTATTATGAAAAAGCTGATAGAATGAAAGGTATGACCGGTGAAAACTTAATGATCACACTGGAATCCAGACTGGACAGCGTAGTATTCCGTCTTGGTTTCGCAAGAACAAGAAGGGAAGCAAGACAGGTTGTAGGCCATAAGCATTTTCTGGTAAACGGCAAGCCCGTTAATATCCCGTCTTATCTGGTAAAAGCCGGTGATGTAATTGAAGTTAGGGAAAAATCTAAGAACTTACAGAGATATAAAGATATCGTTGAAGTAACCGGTGGAAGACTGGTTCCCGAATGGTTAGACCAGGATTTAGAAGGTTTAAAAGGAACTGTAAAAGCACTTCCTACAAGAGAGCAGATTGATGTTCCGGTTAACGAGATGCTTATCGTCGAGTTGTACTCCAAATAATAATCAGTTTGTAAGGAGGGTATTGCAGTGTTTGATTTTGAGAGACCTAATATTGAAGTTACAGAAATCTCAGAAGATAAAAAGTATGGCAGATTCGTTGTAGAGCCTTTGGAGAGAGGTTACGGTAT
>CAZZHJ010000282.1:0-2025 GCA_964653815.1 uncultured Lachnospiraceae bacterium | reverse complement strand
GAAACAGGTTCAAATATATGACTCCAATCCCACAATTCTTCTCCCAGATTCAGATATTCTCTAAACATTACACATCCTTCCGGAGCGATCGGATGAATCAGAATCGCCATAACCTTACAGGCATAAAAACAATCGATGACAAGCTGCTTTCTGAATTCAGCATCATTCGCAGCATCTGCAATCTTTACATTGTTTACCCAATGCTTGTTTACTGACCGGATAAAGTCATCCAACGCATAAGAAATACGATGAAACTCATGATCGTACATATAACGCTCATAATCAAGAACCGCTTTCTCTGCCATAAGCCTTATTTGCTCACTTACTTCGCCCTCAGGAATTTTTCCGTTATAATTATTCTGAACGGCATAGAAACAGGTCCGGATCAGACGGTTAAACACATTGGTTATTAAATTGCCGTCTTTCAGAACCATATCCACACCAACCCGGTCTTCCTCTTTCATAAATACCTGAGGTTTAAAACCCGTGCTTTTAGAGGATAAACCCAGACTCATAAAATGCATCCGCAGCTGATCTCTGGTGTAATGCTCAAGCAATTCATCCGCCGCAGGAGGCTTTAATTCAGAACTGCTGCTGGCTTTCGTATCCATATACAATAAATGTCTGTTGGCTATGATGTGAGATAAGTGCACTTTCTCCATATCCAGCACTTCCCCTTTGGGAACCTGTAATCCTGTAAATAACCCCGTCTGGGCGATGGCATAGAAATAAATGTTATCTTCTCCGATAAACTGGTAAACCATAGATTCATCATCATACCACCATCTGGATAAATCATCTTCTTTTCCCTGCTCCTTCAAATATGCATAAGTAAAGGAAATCGGCGCCCACAGCGATTCCGGCCACACCCAGAAGGTGAGGTCCTTTAATCCTTCACATTCCGGGAACGGTACACCCCATTCCACATTACCGGATAGGCGGAAGGGAACCAGTGTCTTTCCGGAAGTATAATGGATGTTGCAGGCTTCCAATACACTTTTAGCCCTGTCACGGTCGTCCAGATTTTCAAATTCAAACACGACAGAAGGCTTCTTTTCTTCATTTATCAACTTATGAGGGGGCAGTTTCGATGCTAATTCTGTCAGGTCATCTATATACTTTCTTGGTATATAGATTAAGGGCTTTTTCAAAAATTCTTCCACTGTTTCCAGCTGATACTTACGGGTATTCGTATTTTTCCGCAGGAAATCATTATATTCCTTTACCATGTGGATACAGTATTCCAGATCGAAGTACCAGTTTTCCACATCTCTGAGGACAGGCTTTTTATTTGACAGGCTGCTGACAGGATGGATAAGTTCAGAGGGCAAAAACTGATGTCCCAATGAACATTCATCTGCATATGCTTTCTCCGAAGTACAACCCGGTATGGGACATTTCCCTGTTACCTGCCTTCCGTTTAAAAACATCTTTTTTTCTTCATCATAAAACTGCGGCACGGACATTTTCTTGATATATCCATTTTTGTATAAAGTGTGAAACACTTTGGCTGATACCTGCTTATGAATCAAACCGGCTTCTCCCAGAGCTGATGCTCCAAAAAAATCCAGACTGATGCCATAGTTTTCCAGAGTTTTTTTCTGATTCTCATGGTTAGTATACACATAATCCTCCAGAATACCCTCATACCCTGCCTCCTGCAGCTTGCGATAGCTTTCCATCACAGGAGAACCATAACAGTCTGTTCCCGAGACAAAGATCACATTATCCTTTCCGATTCGGTCTCTCAAAAATCGCGCAAAGATATCAGCATGTATAAACATACCGCCTACATGTCCAAAATGCAGATTTTTATTTCCATAAGGCATACCTGCCGTAATGATCGCCCGCCTGGGAAATGTGGGGCGTTCGTTTGATGTTAAACGCTTACTTATCATATTACTTTGTTCCTTTCTGCTATATACTTTATAATAAAAATTCCATCCCTCTATGGCATTAAGAGATGTTTTGCGCTTTCCACTTTGCTGGGGAAGCTCTGACTGTTCCGGCATAGTATACCCCCTT
>CAZZHJ010000281.1:0-2027 GCA_964653815.1 uncultured Lachnospiraceae bacterium | reverse complement strand
ACTGAAACAGGAGAACGGAACATTTGTGGCGGAGCTTTTTCTGAATGGATAAAAAGGCGGAAGCCTTTTTTATTTCTTTTAAAAATCGTATTTGGTGCAAAAAAATCGTACTTGGTGAAAATTGGCTTGTAAATTATGAAAAAAATGCGAAAATAATAGCAGTCGGTATAGTTTGTCGGCTTGTATGTAATTGTTGATATAAGTTTTGATTTTAAGGAGGTGCATTAATATGAAAAAATTACATGATATGTGCCTTTTTACATGATATATGATATTGACTGGGGGGATACGATTGAAACGATTATCCGTATTTTTTGTTTTTTTAACGATACTGCTTTTTACCTCATGCGGCAGGGAGCAGGCGGAGAGTGGGGACAGCCAGACGGAGCTGCGTGCCATATCACTGGACTGTCCTGAAGATTTTGTGACGTACTGTGCCTGGTGTGATGATGAGATGATCTGTCTCGCCGGGGATATTTCCAGTAACCATACTATCTTAAAAAAATCCCATTCCGATAAGGAATGGACTGTCATACCTTATAATTGGGGCGGAGGCACCGTTCGGGTTATGGAAAAAACGGGGGACGGCTACCTGTTTCTGTGCCCTGGAAACGGTTCATATAAACTAAAAAAAGGGGATCAGGACGGCATTACGGAAGAAATCACTTTGGAAAGAGCAGATCCGGGTGCCTATTTAAATATGCCGCAGATTGACAGCCGGGGCAGGGTTTATGGCGTCTCAAACAACAATGAAATGTTTATGTGGGACGAAGGGGGGGAACTGGAAAAATGGGTAACGCTGCCCATGTTTATCGGTCCAGTTAAGTCATTTGCCACAAACGGGGAAATTTTTATATTCAGCGGGAAAACAGGGTACACAAATGAACAGAAGCCGATGGATCTTTATTTTAGCAGCAGGGAAGAGATTCTCTCTGCCAAAGACGGCGGCAGGCTTTCCCTGACACCAACGGATACGGGCATTTATCCCGGCATTTCTTACTTCGATCCGATCGCCTGTGCAGATGGGGATGGCTGTCAGGAACTCTATATCTCCACGGGTCTGGATGTGTACCGGTTTAACAAAGAGACCGGGGAGGCGCAGGCACTCTGTAATTTTGTAGACTGCGGTATCTCCGGGGACAGGGTTTCCAATCTGTTTGTGCTGCCAGGGAATGAAATACTGGTTTTGTCTGCCAGCCAGGATCTCCAAAGCTTTGAGCCTTATATCATAAAGGAGGAAGAGGCAGACCAGCGGACAATCCTTACCCTTGCAACGGTCGAATATGATATGGTGGTGGATGTGGTGGAGTTTAACCGGAACAGCAGAACAGCCAGAATCAGTATCATGGACTATTCCCAGTCAGAGCATCCAGACCAGGACCTCCATATGGACATTATTAAGGGAGATATACCGGACATCCTTGATTTAAGTGGGCTTAACGAGGACGACTATATTCAGAAGGGCATTTTATGTGATCTGCAGGATATGCTTGAAAAAGATCCAGACATATCCCAGGATGATTTTGTGGAAAATGTCCTTTCACAAAACAAAAAGGATGGGAAACTGTATGCTGTGCCTGCCTGCTTTTCTATTTATGCTATGTTTGGCAGCCCGGAAGTGATCCAGGGCAGGAAAAAATGGGGGATTGCTGAATTTGCGCAGCTGTATGAAAACCTGGGGAAAAACCAATATGTGATTGATTTTGATGAATCTGATCTTCTGGAAGATCTGCTGTGGCCCAATCTGGAGCTGTTTGTAGATTTCCAGAATGCCAGAGCGGATTTTAAGCAGGAATTATTTGACCTGATTATGAAATGCGCCGCCTGGAACGCAGAAAATCCGGATCCTTATGATTCTGTACCGGAAACACAACAGGCGCAAAGGGAGGGGAATGTCTTACTGGATACATTCCTCGGAATAGGCTGGGATGGTGACTTGGAACGACACACAAAAGGATTCCCTGATTTTGAAATGATTGGACTGCCCTGTGAAAATGGAAACGGTGTTATGACTATGACGTCAAGCT
>CAZZHJ010000280.1:0-2047 GCA_964653815.1 uncultured Lachnospiraceae bacterium | reverse complement strand
GACAAACCCGAAAAATCCAGTCCTCCTTCTTCATATTTCTCAGTTTCAAATGTCAAAAACAATACAAACAGGGGTGGAGTTATATGAATTAACGCCCGGAAGTGTTGTATAATAACTTCTTCCGGGCGTTAATATATTCATTCTTAACAATAACTGTTAAACATCATGCCGCTATAGGCACTGGTAATATACGGTGAGGCAAAATTCTTGCCGGGGTTCTTGTAGGCAACAATGACTTTCTCCACATAGGTCATGGGATTCAGGGATACCTGCCCCGATTTGCGGTAGAGTGCCTTGGTAAAGTTCTTAATCTGTTCAAAACCGTTTTCGATTTTGCCGTTCTGAATGGATTGTTGTAACATATTCTCATCAATTTTGATGGAGCCGTCTTCTTCAATGTTCATTCCGATATCAGCTAATGAATCGGAATAGCCTCCTGCAAGATGCCACATCTCGCTTACCAGCTGATTGCTCCTGGGATGCTTCTGCGTATATTCTATTGCGGCGCGAAGAAACTGATTGTACCCGCCTGCTAATTGGCGCAGATTCCCGGTCAGGTTCTCAACGTCGGTTTTCATACCAATGTTAATAGGAGCACTGCCTTCGGGACTGACGCCGTTTAATGTAATCTGGTAATTTTTATCCAATGTAAAGGTATTGGATGATGAGGAATGGGTAGTTCCATCAATGGTAAACTCCGCATTGGAAGGAGTACGGGAAACATTGTCTATTCCTAAATAATCAACAACACCAGCTGTTTTACTGGTCTGTCCGTCAGAAATCCGGAAAACATATTTGCGGTCTTCGGAAGTTCCGTTTTTCACAGAAGTCAGTTTTAAACTGGAATTTCCTTCCCCGTCTTCTATGACTTCGGCAGTGATGCCGATATCTGCATTATTGACCAGACGCATAAGGCGGTTCTGGACATCTATATTTGTATCATCATCATTAACCTGAAACTGAAATTCATAATTTAAATCATTGATGCTTAAATCAAAGGAGTAGGTCTCAGGTGTTAACTCCATTGCTGCTGAAGAAGGAACAAAATGTCCCATATTGACCTGCGGTGAAGCCAGGGACTGAACTTCCAGCGCCAAGGTGGGCGCAAAAGCCGCATCATCCATATTGCCGATATAGGAAACGGAGGCAACGGCTTCATTACCTGAATAGGCTTCCTTCTTATTTAAAAAGGTAGCTTCATCTAAAACGTCTTCATCAAAACCGCCCAAAGAGGAAATGGTATTTTTCAACTCTCTGGCATTTTCCTTTAAGCCAATGGCGTATGCTTTGGAATCAGCACTGTTATCCAAAAGATACAGAGGAGACTCTTTATTCAGTTTTACAATGGAATTGTAGATATTGCGAAGTTCACTTTTCTTATGGGTATCAAAGGACGTAGTGCCTTTAGGCGCATAAGAAGTAAGATAATGGTTATAGATAGTAAGTGTCGCTAAATCTGCCATATCAAGCCCCTCCTTTCTTCCTTGAATAAACAGCAGGACAAATCCGTTGTCCTGTCCGGGCATTGCAATGGACAAAATTATCCTATTTTTATATCTATATACTATCATTTTGGGAAATCAAATGCAAGATAAATAAGGTAAAAAAATTATTTTTCAGGAAAAATTTTCAAAAAAATTCTTAAAAAAATCTTTTTTATTTATTGACGGGCTTATTTCCTTGTGATATAGTAGGCAAGTGAAGAGAATTGGCTCTTTTTTTTGTGCAAAAAAATAAAAAAGAGAAGAAATTCACAGAATAGAGTATTAGGACGAAAAGCACGCGGAGGTGGAAAAGAATGCGTACAAAAATTACTTTAGCATGTACAGAGTGCAAAAATCGTAATTATAATCTGACAAAGGATAAGAAAACTCATCCGGACAGAATGGAAACAAAGAAATATTGTAGATTCTGCAAGACTCATACATTACACAAAGAAACCAAGTAAATTTTTATAAAACGAGGAAGTGAAAATATGGGAGAAACAAGCAGCAGCAAGAATCAATCTAAGCTGGGAGGATTTTTTAACGGTCTGAGCGTAGAATTT
>CAZZHJ010000279.1:0-2064 GCA_964653815.1 uncultured Lachnospiraceae bacterium | reverse complement strand
GCGAACCTTATCAACTGGTTTTGTCATTAAATCTGGAAGGTCTGATTTCTGATAATGAGTCTGTCCGGCTGCTCAGCCATGAATTGGAGGAACTAGATTACAGCCTGCTGTACCAGGCTTACTCTGCCAAAGGCAGAAATTCCGAAGTGGAACCAAAGGCTATGTTCAAGATCCTGACCTATGCTTACTCCCAAAATATTTATTCATCCAGAAAGATCGAAACTGCCTGCAGGCGGGATATCAACTTCATGTGGTTGCTGACCGGACAGAAAGCGCCAGATCACAGCACCATCGCACGGTTCCGTACAGGCTTCCTTTCGGGTGCCTGCGAAGATTTCTTTTACCAGATGGTCTGCAGGCTGGAAACTGCCGGTGAGCTGTCAAAGGAAACGGTATTCATAGATGGGACAAAGCTGGAGGCATGTGCCAATAAATACATCTTAGTCTGGAAAAAGTCTGTTGGGAAATGGGAAAAAATGTTCCGGAAGATACAGGAGGCAGTTGACCTTCTCAATCGGGAATATATCTGTTCCTTCCGTGTGAAAGAAGATACCCGGACAGAGGATCTGCATGCCATCTGTCGTTTTCTTGAACAGGTCTGTACAGAGCAGCAGACGGTATTTGCGCAGGGAAGGGGAAAACGCAGGAGCCGGAATCAGAGATATCTGGAGCTGTTCCGCAGGTTTCTGGAGCGCCAGACCATCTATGACTGGCATGCCGCCGGCTTTCAGGGAAGAAATAATTACTGCAAAACAGATCCGGATGCCACGTTCATGCACATGAAAGATGACCATATGCGTAATTCCCAGCTCAAACCGGGATATAACGTCCAGATAGGCGTAGACAGTGAATATATTGTTACTGCAGATGTCTTTCAGGATCGGAATGATGTCTGGACACTGGTTCCCTTTCTGAAGACAATGGAGGAAAAACTGGGGCTGTGTTATCCAAGCGTGACTGCGGATTCTGGATATGAAAGCGAGGAAGGGTACACTTATCTGCGGGAGAAGGGACAGAAACCGTACATCAAACCACAGACCTGTGAGAAATGGAAAAACGCAGTTTCAGGAAGGATATCAGTAAACGGGAAAACATGAGGTATGATGAAACAACAGACAGCGACACCTGCCATGCCGGGAAACGGTTAAAGCCACTCTACATAAAAAAGCAGAAAAGTAAAAGCGGTTATGAGTCGCAGGTAACGGTCTATGAATGTGAGGACTGTACAGGGTGTCCGCATAAAGAAAAAAGCACTAGGGCAAAAGGAAACAAACGGCTGTATATCTCAAAAAGCTTTTTGGAGAAGCGTCAGGAATCCTATGAAAATATCCTGAGTGAGAAAGGGATCCTGTATCGGATGAACCGCTCCATTCAGGTGGAAGGGGCATTTGGAGTCCTAAAAAATGACTATGAATTCCAACGGTTTCTTCTCCGTGGAAAAACGAAAGTAAAACTGGAAATTCTCATGCTGTGTATGGGATATAATCTCAACAAGCTCTCGGCAAATAGCCGATACCTTCAGTTCACTACAAATATAATATGTTTTAGCAAAACAAACGATATATATAGTAAAACAATATCATACTAAAGAAAGCCAACGATTATCTAGTGTTTTCCGCGACAAAAAAACATTCTCCCTTAGAATACTAAAGGAAAACTATGTGAGGGAGATGAGTTTGAAACCATGACTTTTTCTGAAAAACTGCGTATGCTGATTGACGAACACGAACTTACCCAAAAAGAATTGGCCGGGGCTTTGCAAATTCCAGCTTCGACACTGGGCGGATATGTGCAAGGGAAAAGCGAACCTGATTTTGAAATGCTCAGAATGTTTGCCCGGTATTTTCGTGTTTCAGCAGATTATCTTCTGGACCTTCCAGAACTTCAAACACAGAGCAGCAATGAAACTGATTTATTGCAGATTTTCCGATCTCTATCATCGGAGCAGCAGGAGTTATACTTGGAACAAGGAAGGGCTTTTATCCGTATCAATGCGAAAAAAGGAGAAACATCATCTACTTTGACTTCAAAAGCATCCGATAGAGTTGGATAGCAAAAAGCAGA
>CAZZHJ010000278.1:0-2084 GCA_964653815.1 uncultured Lachnospiraceae bacterium | reverse complement strand
CCGGGAATACTATTTCCAGGATGAGTTGGGAAGTCCGATTCGTCTGGCGGATGCCGGTGGAAGGCTGGCAGAAACATTTGGATATGATGAATTTGGACAGGATTTGTATGGAAATAGGGAAGGGAACAGTCAGGGAAGGATTCAGCCCTTTGGCTATACTGGTTACCAGCATGATAAAATTTCAGGTACATATTTTGCCCAGGCGAGGGAATATTTGCCGGAAATAGGAAGATTTACTGGAAGAGATAAAATCAAAGGATTTGCAGCAGCACCCATGACATTAAATGAATATGGATATTGTTGGGAAAATCCTTTTAAATATGTTGATTTAAATGGATTTGAACCAGAGGAACCAGATGTGTATGTTTACTATATTGAGGATTTTGAAGAGCAGGCAAAATGGAAAATCAAGCAATTGGAAAAAGAGGGTTATAATGTTGTGGAGATAAATATTAATAAAGAAGCAGAAAATAATACTTATGATCCAGAGGTAAAGCTAGGAAGAGAATTTATGGACCAATGGAAGGATATGCCAGAGGAATTAGATATGGTATATATTTTCTGTCATGGAAATGAGAAGATGTTACAATTTAAGGATCGTTCCCTACATAATGGATTAACATTAAATGGATTGAATAGTAAAAAAGAAGAAGTAGCAGGAGATATACATTCTTTGGAAGAAAAGGAAATTGATGTACTATATATTCAGGCATGTAATACAGGGCACATTGATGCGTTGTCTGATCCTGAATATAATGGAGAAAATGTTGCTAGCGTGCTATCAAAAAAAATAGGAGATGGAGAGACTTATGCATGGGATGGAAGTGTAAGTTTTAATTTCTTGTTTAATAGAGAAGCAAGAATTTCTATAAAACAGGGTCATTTCAAGGAACTAATTAGAGAAAAACAATATCCTAAAAGAAAGCCCATAGGTCAAGTATTGTATAAAAACGGTATTCCTGACAGTAAATATTATAAAGAATAGACAGACTAACTATTAAAAGTCAAGCTCCAAAATGAAATTTTATGAATGAATTGTCAAATGGCACTTCAGATATAGTTGTACCTTGAAAACTGCATGACAAACAGAGTGCCGTTACTGGCACTTAAAAGGGAGATGTTTACAGAAAGAATTAAGCAGTTTTATTGTATGTCTGCCCTAATTTCTCAATTGCATAATCAGCCGCACAAGTTTCTTTGCTACATGGGATAAAGGAACATTGTAATGCTTTTCCGCTGCCCGTTTCTTAGTCAGGTATGTGGACAAAGATTCATCCCAATGGCAGACGTACTTAGTAGCGTTATAGAGGGCATATCAGAGGTGCTTCGTTCCACGTTTTTTCATGGGGAGTAACAGTTGCCGAGCTGACCCGATTGACACATTGAGGGTGACATTCCAGAATAGGAAAGTATCTTGTCTGCTGAATCAAAACGGCTGAAATCACCGATTTCTGCAATGATTATTGCAAACATATGTTAACTGATTCCGGGAATGGTGAGGATGGGAAATGGATCTCTTCATCCATGATCTGTTTAATCTCATTTTCGTTCTCTGTATCTAGTTCCCGGATGAGTATGCAGACAAAGTATGAGACAGAGGATTTGAGTTAGTGGTAAAGCAGATATGTTTGTCCTTAGTGACATCAATTCTAACGTAGATACTAAGAAATCTCCTTTGTAAAATATTTGGTACTGTTTAGAGCCACAGGCACTCTCTGCGATTGTAATCTTGTTCCAAATATACTGTCATGTGGTATCTAACTGGTCAACAAATACACAAAGAGACTGCGGTTGTAGCTTTTCTAAAACCATTAAGTGGTAGGAAGTAATAAACAATTCACAGTATCTTCATTAGTATAGCATACAGTCCTTGGAGAGGGACTATAAACACTACTACTATATAATACGAGGAATAAATAGGTGAAATGAAAAGGATGAGAAAAGTAATGTGTATTGTGGTAATCATTGTTATTATGTTGACTGTCATCATTTGTGTAAACTTGATTTTACATAAAAATTATATAGACAGTGCATTATAGTCAAGCCAGTAGACACAATTATTAGAAAAACTTTCTGGAAACAGA
>CAZZHJ010000277.1:0-2104 GCA_964653815.1 uncultured Lachnospiraceae bacterium | reverse complement strand
TTTTCTGTCATAATTCCCATTCTCTTTCATAAATTATACAAATGAACTGCCAAAGGAGTTTTCCATGCATAATAAAACCAAAATCGTTGTCCTTCATATGAAAGAATTAATATACACGGCTATTTTTGCAGCCTTAGCTGTTCTGTTCATTATTCTGCTCATTGTCATGTTCGGCAAAAAGGATTCCGATGAAGCCATGGAAACAATGGCGCAGGCAGCCTATGTGCCCGGCGTTTATACTACCTCCCTGACCTTGAATAACAATGTCATAGACGTGGAGGTGGTAGTGGACGAAAACCATATTAATTCCGTCCGGCTTGTAAACATTAACGAAACGATTACTACCATGTTTCCTCTGGTGGAACCCGCCTTTGACTCCATTGCAGGCCAGATTTATGAAGGCGTAGAATTATCCAATATTACATATGATCAGGAGAGCCGTTATACCAGCCTTGCCCTTATTCAGGCGATTCAGGCGGCGTTAGATAAAGCGTCAGCCGCCAAGGTCTCTCAAAACGACATGTAAATCTTCCAATTCCTCCAGCCAGATATCTCCACAGGCATCGGAAGGCATACGCAGATCTCCTCTGGGAGAAACCGCAACACTTCCCACCTTTGGACCGTCTGGCAGGCAGGAGCGTTTAAACTGCTGTGAAAAGAATCTTTTATAAAATGTGACAAGCCACTGATAAATCGTATCTATATCATAATCATCGGAAAATGCCGATAATGCCAGTCTGAACACTTTCTCCGGCGAAAATCCCCAGCGAAGCATATAATATAAGAAAAAGTCATGAAGCTCGTAAGGTCCTACCAAATCCTCTGTTTTTTGGGAAATTTCTCCCTCTGTTGGCGGAAGAAGCTCCGGACTCACCGGCGTATCCAGCACATCCAGCAGAATCTTTGAAAGCTTATCATCCTCACAGGTATCCGCATAATAGCGCACCAGATGGCGCACCAGAGTCTTGGGAACCCCTGCGTTTACTCCGTACATGGACATATGGTCGCCGTTATAGGTTGCCCATCCCAGGGCAAGCTCCGACATATCACCCGTTCCGATTACCAGGCCGCCCACCTTATTGGCAATGTCCATAAGCACCTGGGTACGTTCCCTGGCCTGGGCATTTTCATAGGTCACATCATGGTTGGATGTATCCTGCCCGATGTCCTTAAAATGAACGCTCACCGCTTCCTTAATATCCACCTCTATCAGTTCAGCCCCCAATATTTCAGACAGACGGCAGGCGTTGTCATAGGTCCTGTTCGTCGTGCCGAAGCAAGGCATGGTAACCGCCTTGATTCCCTTTCTGTCAAGCCCCAGCAAATCAAAGGCCTTTACCACAACCAATAAGGCCAGGGTAGAATCCAGACCTCCTGAAATACCTACTACCGCATTTTTCGCACCGGTATGGGCAAGACGTTTTTTCAGTCCATAGGATTGGATGGATAAAATCTCTTCACATCTCGCCTTCCGCGTTTCCACATCCGTCGGCACAAAAGGATGTTTTGAAAAGGTCCTTGTCAGTTCCGTCTCTTCTCTGACAATGCCAAAGGGTATGGTCATATATTCCTTATCGTTTACGGGAGCATAGCTGTTCATGCGCCGTCTTTCAGACTGCATCCTCTTTACATCAATGTCGCTGTAAATGCTTTCGCATGTAAATTTCTTAACCTCTGCAAGAATGGTGCCGTTTTCCGCAATGATATTGTGTCCGCCGAAAACAAGGTCCTGGGTGCTTTCCCCTTCCCCTGCGCTGGCGTAAATATAGCCACAGATCAGCCTTGCGCTGGTGGATTTAACCAGCATCTGACGGTAGGAATCCTTTCCGATGGTCTCATTGGAAGCGGACAAGTTCACAATAATATTGGCTCCCGCCACGGCATGAGATGTAGAAGGCGGATTTGCCGCCCAGATATCTTCACAGATTTCACATGCCACGCACAATCCTTCTATGGCGTCGGAAGTAAAGAGAAGATTGGTTCCGAATGGAATCTCCTCTCCTTCAAAATCTATCATAACGGGAATCTGAATCCCCTCAGCAAAATGTCTTGTTTCATAAAATTCCCCGTAGGCGGGAATACAGGTTTTGGGAACAAAGCCTAT
>CAZZHJ010000276.1:0-2136 GCA_964653815.1 uncultured Lachnospiraceae bacterium | reverse complement strand
ACATCTACACAGAGAGAAATGGTATCCACATTATTGACTTACAGACATCTGTAGGCAAAGTAGATGAGGCTTATCAGGCGGTTTCCCAGATTGTATCCGCAGGCGGAACGGTTCTCTTTGTAGGTACAAAGAAACAGGCACAGGACGCTGTTAAGACAGAGGCAGAGCGTTGCGGTATGTTCTATGTAAATGAGAGATGGTTAGGCGGAATGCTGACAAACTTCAAGACCATCCAGAGCCGTATCGACAGATTAAAAGCAATCGAAGCTATGTCTGAGGACGGTACTTTTGATGTACTTCCCAAAAAAGAAGTTATTGCACTGAAGAAGGAATGGGAAAAATTAGAGAGAAACTTAGGCGGAATCAAGGAAATGAAGCAGATTCCTGACGCTATTTTTGTAGTTGATCCTAAGAAAGAGAAAATCTGTGTACAGGAAGCTCATGCACTGGGCATTACCTTAATCGGTATGGCAGATACAAACTGCGATCCTGAAGAGCTTGACTTTGTAATTCCCGGCAATGACGATGCAATCCGTGCAGTAAAATTAATTGTTTCCAAAATGGCTGACGCCGTTATCGAGGCAAACCAGGGCGAAGCGGTAGAATTTGAAGAAGCAGAAGCAACGGATATTGAAGAAGTAGCAGAGGCAGAGCAGGAAGAGGCATAAGCGAAAGACGCTTATGGCTGGCAAATGAAATTATTTGAAAATATAGATTTAATGGAGGAAATAAACATGGCAATTAGTGCTCCTATGGTAAAAGAATTAAGAGAAATGACCGGCGCAGGCATGATGGACTGCAAGAAGGCTCTTACAGAGACTGACGGTAATATGGACGAAGCAGTAGAATTATTGAGAAAAAGCGGTGCAGCAAAGGCTGAGAAAAAGGCCGGCAGAATCGCAGCAGAGGGTATCTGCCGCGTAGCTGTTGACGCTGATAAAGTTGCAGCAGTTGTTGAGGTAAATTCCGAGACAGACTTTGTTGCAAAGAATGAAGTATTCCAGACATATGTAGAGGCAGTTGCAAAACAGGCTCTTGCTTCCAATGCAGCAGATGTGGAAGGCTTAATGGAAGAAAAATGGATTGAAGATAACAGCAAGACTGTAAAAGAAGCTTTGGTTGAGAAGGTTGCTACAATTGGAGAGAACCTGAACATCAGAAGATTTGCAAAGGTTACAGCTGACAACGGCTGTGTAGTGACTTATCTTCACGGCGGCGGAAGAATCGGCGTTATCGTTAAGGCTGAAACAACCGTTGTAAATGATGATGTAAAAGAGGCTTTATCCAACGTAGCTATGCAGGTTGCAGCTATGAACCCCAAATATGTTTCCCAGGATGATGTATCCGAGGAGTACAAGGCACATGAGAAGGAAATCCTTATGGCTCAGGCGCAGGCTGACCCTAAGAATGCCAATAAGCCCGAAGCAATCATTGAAAAGATGATCATCGGACGTCTCAACAAAGAGTTAAAGGAAGTATGTCTCTTAGAGCAGGAATATGTAAAAGCTGAGAATAAAGAAAGCGTTGCCAAATATTTAGAGGCTGTTGGAAAAGCAAACGGAACAGACTTAAAGGTAACAGAATTTGTCCGCTTTGAAACAGGCGAAGGTCTTGAGAAGAAGAGTGAGGACTTTGCAGCTGAGGTTGCAGCTCAGATGGCAGGCAACTAAAATTTTGCAAAACTGATGGGCATGTAAGCCTTAAAATAATCAAATAAAAACATGAGGCTTCGGAAGCCTTGTAATCACGTATTTCCATGTGATTATGAGGTTGTCCGGAGCTTTTTTTGCGTTCCGTCCGGTGTTTCCTGCAAGGATAAGAATCGGTAGTCTTGTCATGTTTTTTATGAGATGATATAATAGGTTGAAACGGGCGACTGCCGTGGTGGCAGACGCCCAAAATACCTTTGGAGGAAACGTATGAAGAAACATAAATTAACTTTTTTGGCAACCAGTATGTTAATAGGATTGATTCCACTGTTTGTGGCAGCAGTCACAATATCCGCCGTGGCGATATATAAAACAAAAAGTAATCTGGAAGAAAGAGTATATTTACAATTACAGGCATGCGCCATATCGGTAAGGGAATATTTTGAATGGGATATCAATGAAGATATTCTTGAAGTGGATGAAGTCA
>CAZZHJ010000275.1:0-2138 GCA_964653815.1 uncultured Lachnospiraceae bacterium | reverse complement strand
CCAGGTAACGTTTATGCGTGACGGATAAACGGAGGGCACAAAGTTTGAAAACAAGACTTCGAAGGAGGACCTGATTGCCCTGATGGTTGGACGTGAGCTTACCAAATACTATAAGAGAGAATATTTAGAGCAGGGCGACGTAATTTTGAAATGTGAACATATTTCCGACGGAAAGATGGCGAAGGATGCAAACTTTGAATTGAGGAAAGGCGAGATTGTGGGATTTGCCGGTTTAGTAGGAGCCGGACGAAGCGAGACTATGAAAGCAATTTTCGGTCTTGCACCGCATATGACGGGAGAGGTATATGTGGAGGGGAAACAGGTACATATCAAGTCCCCCATAGACGCTTTAAAATACGGCATAGCCCTTGTGCCGGAAAGCCGTAAGGAAGAAGGACTGTACAAGGTACAGAGCGTGCGTTTCAATTCTACAATAGAGGTATTACAGCAGTTTTTAAAAAGATTGCATCTGAATGCGAAAAAGGAAGAAGAAATCACACAGAAATATATAGATATGATGGCTACAAAAACACCGGGACAGGAACAGGTAATCGGCAATCTGTCCGGCGGTAACCAGCAAAAGGTCATGATTGGGCGCTGGCTGGCTACGACCCCGAAGATTTTAATTTTGGATGAGCCTACCCGTGGTGTGGATGTAGGGGCAAAAGCAGAAATATATTCTATTATGAACGACCTTGTAAAGCAGGGAATGTCCATTATTATGATTTCATCCGAGCTGCCGGAAATTATTAATATGAGTGACCGCATCTACGTAATGTATGACGGCCGGGTAACAGGCTGCTTAAACCATGAAGATGTTACACAGGAAGGTATTATGCAGCTGGCAGCAAAATAAAAGAAAAGTAAAGGAGGAGAAGCTATGGCAGCCAGATTAAAAAATGGAGTTGTCAAGTACTTTAAAGACAATATCGGTATTATCATTGCACTATTGGCAATGTGTATATTTTTAGTAATTTTCCCCACTACAAGAACCACGTTCCTTACCCCGAAGAATGTATTTAATATTCTCAGGCAAAATGCGTCCAACCTGTTTTTGGCAACGGGCATGACAATGGTAATCATTCTGGGAGGAATTGACCTTTCCGTAGGTTCTGTCATTGCGCTGTCCGGTGTTGCAGCAGCAGGCTGTGTGACCAATCTGGGACTCCCGGAGGCCGTGGGATTTTTAATTGCAATCGCAATCGGTGCAGCAGTAGGTATGGCAAACGGTTTTGTAATATGCAAAACAGATATTCCGCCGTTTATCGTAACCCTGGCATCTATGAACATTACAAAGGGAATTGCGCTGGTGCTCACGGGCGGTTCACCCATCCGTTGTATGACAGACGCATTTAAATTCCCGGGAGCAGGCTATGTGGGACCGGTTCCCACCCCCATTATCCTGATGATTATTGTCTTCATCATTGCCGCTCTCATCATTAACCGGACCCAGCTTGGACGGCATATTTACGCAGTAGGCGGCAATGCACAGGCGGCAAAGTTTTCGGGAATCAGTGTACAGAAGGTAAAATTCCTTGTTTATACCTATACCGGCGTTATGGCTGGTATCGCAGGCGTAGTTGTAGCATCACGTCTGTACTCCGGCACTCCCATAGCAGGTGACGGCGCTGAAATGGATGCCATTGCAGCCGTGGTTGTAGGCGGTACTTCCATGAGCGGCGGATTCGGACGTTTGGGGGGAACCTTAATCGGGGTCTTGATTATCGGAGTATTAAACAACGGATTAAACCTGATGGGAGTAGATTCCAACTGGCAGTATATTGTAAAAGGTCTGGTTATTTTGCTTGCGGTATATGTTGACTTTATCCGTAACAAAAAAGCGGGGAGATAATCAGAGCAGTGGAAGCAGTAGTCTAAGTTATATGAAAAGAATCATAAAAATATCCCCAACTGCTTGGCTGGGGATATTTTTTAGTGGATGGGGCCGTTTTAATCTAACGATAAACTGAGGTCAAAATGCGTTGATAAAAGCCTTAGAAGCCTCCGGCAAAAAATAATTGTATCTCCTGCACGAGTTCCGAACATAAGATTTTCTAAATGTTCCGATGGGGAAATTGGTTAGGGACGCAAACGGCATATATGCGGCGTCCATGCCGCAGATATGCCTTTCTCCAACG
>CAZZHJ010000274.1:0-2147 GCA_964653815.1 uncultured Lachnospiraceae bacterium | reverse complement strand
CCCCATAGACGGTTATAATGCAGGAAAAAGGGAATGTGTGGAAAATGCCGATTACCGGCTGACATCCCCGGGACTTGGCAAAGAAGTGGGCGCATCCTTAGGTGTGCTTCCCGCCTTTTACCAGGGGCTGTTTTTAGCGCCTACGGTTGTGGCTTCCGCTCTAAAAGGAGCTGTTTTTGCCGCAAATATTCTGGAATCCTTCGGATTTGCCGTGATTCCCGACGGGAACGAGAGCAGACATGACATTATTCAGGCGGTTACCTTTAACAGCCCGGAAGGCGTGATTGCATTTTGCAAAGGAATCCAGGCTGCAGCTCCCGTAGACAGCTTTGTGACACCGGAGCCCTGGGATATGCCCGGCTACGACAGCAAGGTGATTATGGCGGCAGGCGCATTTGTATCGGGAAGCTCCATAGAGTTGTCTGCAGACGGCCCCATTAAACCGCCTTATACAGCTTATTTTCAGGGCGGACTGACCTTCCCCCATGCCAAGTTCGGCATCCTGAAAGCAGTGCAGGAATTGAAGAATTCTGGCGTAATCAGACTGGATTCATAGGGGTTTTGGTCGAAAAAAAATCCACGAAATCAGTATACATATATCGCCCCATGTGATAATATACTTATAGTTGGCGGATATACATAATACCAAAGAAAACGGAGGTTTTTTATGAGTGGCAAAAACAATTGGGCCTGTTTTTTAATGATTCTGGCCGGGATTGTAATAGGAGGCTTTATCGGCAATCTGTTTCCCGGTACATTTCTAAATTTCGGACAGGCTTTCGGCTTATCGTCTCCGTTGGTTTTGGATTTGGGGATTCTGGTTTTAACCTTCGGACTGACCATTAGGATTACGATCGGAAGTATTATCGGCATTATCATTGCCATAGTGATTTTCAGGTTTTTATAGTGTGTTTTTTCCTTGTGTTTTGAGAGAAACAGGAGGAAATATGAAAGACCAATTATATGACGCGGAAAAGCCTTATGACAGATTTTTAAAAGCAGGTCCGGAAGCCTTAACAGACACGGAGCTGCTTGCCATTATTATACGCACGGGGCATAAAGGTGCCAATGCAACGGCACTTGCCAGGGAAATTCTGGAAAAGGCGGGCAGTTACGGAATTGCGGGACTGTGCCGCATGAGTGTAGACGAGCTCATGGAGATAAAAGGCATCGGGGAAGTTAAGGCAGTCAAAATAAAATGTATTGCCGAATTATCCAGCCGCATTTCAAAATCCAAAAGAGGAAATAAGATTCTGTTTCAGACTCCGGGTGAAACCGCCTCCTATTACATGGAGCAGATGCGGCATCTGGAAAAAGAAAAATGTCTTTGTGTATTTTTAGACGGTGCCATGGGACTTATTAAGGATCAGATTATCAGTGTGGGAACCGTAAATGCTTCCCTTTTTTCCGAAAGGGAAATTTTTATGGAGGCTCTTGCGGCAAAAGCGGTTCATATTATGCTGCTTCACAATCATCCAAGCGGCAGCGTATGTCCTAGCAGCCAGGATATCAGCATGACAAAAAAGCTTTCTGCTGCGGCAAAGCTTATGGATATTCCCTTAATAGACCACATTATTATAGGCGATAACTGCTATTACAGCTTTAGAGAACACAATATGTTGGATTAGAACACAATTTACGAAGAGAAAGGAGTACGGAATATGGCTTCCAGTGCTTACGGTATTGATTTAGGTACCAGCAACATCAAAATTTATGCAAAAGGTGAGGAACAGGTATTTACGGCAAAAAACATGATTGCCATCGAAAATAAGAATACGGTATTTGCTTACGGCGACGCCGCTTTTGAAATGTATGAAAAGGCGCCCGGCACCATTCATATTTCTTATCCGCTCTGCAATGGTGTCATTGCGGACATTAAAAACATGCAGTGCCTTGTAAAATGCTTTATCAACGACCTTAGCAAAGGCAATATCAAACAGGCGGACTATTATATTGCCGTACCTACGGATGTAACGGATGTGGAGCGCCGTGCTTTTAACGATTTGATTAAAAATGCAAATGTAAAGGCAAAGAGAATCTTCTTTGTGGAGAAAGCAATTGCCGAAGGGCTGGGAATGGATATTGACGTCAAGAATTCCCAGGGTGTCCTGGTAGTGGATATCGGTTATGACACCACGGAAATCTCC
>CAZZHJ010000273.1:0-2178 GCA_964653815.1 uncultured Lachnospiraceae bacterium | reverse complement strand
GTTCGCTGGACCCTTCCCATGTACTTCTTGCGATCGGGCTTCCGCATGAGATCGCGCATGGCTCATTGAGGATTACGCTGTCGGAAGAGACCACGTTGGAGGAGATCGATTTTGTGGCGGACGAACTAAAGAAGATCGTGGAGAGACTCCGAAGCATGTCTCCGCTGTATGAGGATTTTGTAAAAAGTCAGAAGTGATGTGTTTTAGAAGAAAGGGAGCAGAAAATGTATAGTGAAAAAGTAATGGACCATTTTAACAATCCGAGAAATGTGGGTGAGATCGAGAACCCAAGTGGCGTGGGGACAGTTGGAAATGCCAAATGCGGTGACATTATGCGGATGTATTTTGACATCGATGAACAGGGAGTTATCAGGGATGTCAAATTTAAGACCTTCGGGTGCGGTGCGGCAGTGGCAACCAGCAGTATGGCGACTGAATTGGTAAAAGGGAAAACCGTACAGGAGGCATTAATGGTTACGAATAAGGCTGTGATGGAGGCATTGGACGGACTTCCGCCTGTAAAAGTGCATTGCTCGCTGTTGGCTGAGGAGGCGATCCATGCAGCGTTGTGGGATTACGCACAGAAGAATCATGTTGTGATCGAGGGCTTGGAAGAGCCGGTAAGTGATATTGCCGAAAAGGCAGAAGAGGAAGAATACTAATGTGGGCAGGTTGAATGAGGAGAGGGGTCATTCTTTCTCCTCCAGCTTTTCCATATTTTCCTTATGTTCTTCAATTTGTATGGATAAAGATTCAAGGGAAAATCTCCTCACCAGAGACTTGGCCAGTGTATTCGGGGAGTTAATAAAGTAATTCCAAATACCCTTGAGAGAGATGATCAATAAAAGTACTCCGAACAATTTGCCTTCTAACAGGTAGGCGCTGTATACAATGTAACTACCTATTAATAACGATACAAAACATAGTACAGCATTTTTTTTGGCAGACTTAAGTCGCCGCACTAATGTCTCTATCTGCATTTTTTCTGCTTTTAGTTCATTGTCGATATTGTACACTTTTGCATAATTATTATAAACAGGCGTGGTACGAGCTGTATCTTCCATAACAAAGCTTTTGATGCCGCCGGCGCTGAAGAACAGTAAGGCGGCTATGAATAATAAAATGACACCGCAATATACGAGATCTTTACTCCGATCAAAATTCGCCTCTGTTATCACAAAAGCATCAATCAGATTCCTTGTATCGAAGCCTTCAATTGTAGTATACCAGGCATAGTTGAGGTCTGTTATGGGAGCGACAATGATACCCTCAAAATAAACATTTCCATGTCCGTTTTCAAAAGCCTCCAATTGCTTCAATAAAGATCTGCTGTATGCCATAATACATATGTAGGATTTTTGCCCAATGGGAATCGTATAGAAATTATAAGTTTTGCCGGAAGTAGTATGAGATTGACTGAGGCCGGAGAATTTACCGCTTCCGTACATCGTCTTTCCGATATAGGTGTCAATGTCGCCTGTTACATAGGTTCCGTTCTTCAATGCATGCTCATCTAAATCCTCCAAACGCAAGGCATGATTGATCTTATAGTATGAATGGAGTCCTTTAAATAAAAGAGTGAATCCCATTACTAAAATAATCGCTGTAATAATTTCTCTCTTGGAAATTGAAATATGATATTTCATTTATTTTTCCTTTACAAAGAAAATATGCTGCTCTCTGTGATATTTAAATTCTACCATATAGCGCCTACATTCACAACAATGAGGTACTTGCAATTCAGAAAGAAAAGTAGTAGTATGGAGTAAACGGAAAACGTTTTCCACATCAGGAGAATGTGAAAAGCCTTAATGGGAGGTGTCTTATGGATTTTAACGCGGTGTATCACAGGGCCAATGACAACTACTGCTATCCCTTGGATGAGGAACAGCTGGTCATCAATATCAGGACAGGTTACGATGTGAAGTATGTGAATATCATTCACGGCGATCCGTTCAAATCAGGTATTTTGGGAGGCGGCGAGAGCTGGGATGGGGGAGGCGCTCAACATCCCGTTTAAGAAACGGTTAAAGAATCAGCTCTGGTGGACGACGACCATCAAGCCGGAATTTAAGCGCTTAAAATATTATTTTGAGTTACAGACTGAGAATGAGAGATGGTTCTATTTTGAGGACGGCTTTGTCTCAGAGGCGCAGATGGCTCTGGAGGGCAGGAGCA
>CAZZHJ010000272.1:0-2184 GCA_964653815.1 uncultured Lachnospiraceae bacterium | reverse complement strand
ATATTACGCTGGCTTATTTTGAACAGAAATCCACTGTGGATTATATCGGCGCAGTACAGGGAATCCCGGTCTGTTTTGATGCAAAAGAATGTGCTGTGGATACTTTTGCCCTGCAAAATATACATGAGCATCAGGTAGCCTTTATGAAGGATTTTGAGAAACAGGAAGGGATTGCTTTTTTTATCATTCATTTTACGGCACGGGATATCTTATACTACCTTTCCTTCCGCCAGATGCTCACCTTCTGGAACAGGGCAAAAGAAGGCGGGAGAAAAAGCTTTCGCTTTGAGGAACTGGACCAGACTTATATTTTTGAAGGAAAAGCAGGCGTCTTTGTTCCTTATCTGGATATGATACAAAAGGATTTGAATGAAAGAGAGCTTTGTTGACAGAAAAAGGACTTTCCTGTATACTGTCGGTAGCCCCAATGCATTACACTACTTTGATATTACTGTAATTCGTTAAAGTGAATTGGATAACAGCATGGACTTTTGCATTTGCATATATACCATACATAATGGAGGAAACTATGAAAAGATTTGTACACACACCGGAGGGTGTAAGAGACATTTACGGAATGGAGTGCCAGAGAAAGCGCCGGATTCAGGAAATGATCCATGAAAATTTTTTAAAATTCGGATATGAAGATATTGAAACGCCGACTTTTGAGTTTTTTGATGTATTTGGAAGAGAAATCGGGACAACCCCCAGCAAGGAACTGTATAAATTCTTTGACAAGGAAGGGAATACCCTTGTCTTGAGGCCGGATTTTACGCCTTCTATCGGCAGATGTGCCGCAAAATATTTTATGGAGCAGTCAGTTCCCGTAAGGTTGTCTTATATGGGAAACACCTTTACGAATACGTCCAATCTCCAGGGAAAATTAAAAGAAGTAACCCAGATGGGTGTGGAATTAATCGGAGATGCCGGAATTATGGCGGATGCGGAAATGGTGCATCTGGCAGTTTCTTCTTTAAAGGCTGCAGGACTTAAGGAATTCCAGGTCAGTATCGGGGAAATCGGCTTTTTTAAGGGCATCTGTGAAGAAGCCATGCTGGATGAAGAGACAGAGCTGGAACTGAGAGAGTTTATTTCCAATAAAAACTACTTCGGTGCGGAAGAATTGCTATTAAATAACCAGAACCTGAAAAACGAAAAAATACAGACGTTCTTGAAGGTCACGGAATTATTCGGTTCCTTTGATGTTTTGGATGAAGCGCTGGAGTTGGTTCACAATGAGCGGAGCAGACATGCAATCCAGCGTTTACAGCAGATGTATGAATTGCTTCAGATGTATGGTGATGAGAAATATGTATCCGTCGATTTGGGACTGGTAAGCAAATATCATTATTATACAGGGATTATATTTAAGGGATATACCTATGGTGTGGGAGACGCAGTGGTAACAGGAGGACGTTATGACGGACTGCTTTCCTATTTCGGAAAGGATGCGGCATCTATCGGTTTTGTGATCAATGTTGACGGGGTGATGCAGGCTTTGGCATCCAAGGAACTGTTGCCTGAAATTGCGCCGCGTGCAACCTTGCTCGTTTATGAAGAAGATGCGGTAAAGGAAGCCATCCGCTATGCCTGTGAACTGCGAAAACTGGGAGAACCCTGCGAGTTGGTAATGCTCAAGGAAGATTATGATGAAAAAGCCTGTGAAGCACTGGCAAAGGCGGGCAATAAGAGAGCGGTCATGAAGATCACTTCAAAGGGTATGAAGAAAGTGTACGAAGTTTAGGAGAAGGATAAAATGAGTAAAGACATGAGATATATTACCTTTGCCCTGGCAAAGGGCAGGCTTGCAAAAAAGACGCTGGAGCTTCTGGAAGAAATAGGCATTACCTGTGAGGAAATGAAGGATAAGGAAACGAGAAAGCTGATTTTTGTCAATGAAGAGCTGAAATTAAAGTTTTTCCTTGCAAAAGGACCGGATGTTCCCACTTATGTGGAATACGGCGCCGCAGATATCGGCGTTGTAGGAAAGGATACTTTGCTTGAAGAAGGAAGGCGGGCCTACGAGGTGCTGGATTTAGGTTTTAGCAAATGTCGTATGTGCGTGTGCGGACCGGAACGGGCAAAGGAATTGCTCAAACATCATGAAATGATCCGCGTGGCAAGTAAATATCCCCGGATTGCAAAGGACTATTTTTACAATAAAAAGCATCAGACCGTGGACAT
>CAZZHJ010000271.1:0-2200 GCA_964653815.1 uncultured Lachnospiraceae bacterium | reverse complement strand
AAATAATACAATATAACCATACCATTCAGATATTATCATCAATTTTCTTCACCTTTTCCATTTTTATAAATTTTGAATTTAAACGTACTTGCACAGTTTTCGTTTTGTTTACTTCTTTTTGTTTGTAGTTATATTTCATTATATACTATATAGAATAATTTCACAATGTATAAATTCGTAATGAATATGCCCATCCTGCAATAATTCATTGTGCTTTGGATAATATAGTGTAGTCTCGGAAACTCACTGAAAAATAACAGAAAACACTATTATAAAAAAACAGTCGTAACAGGGAGGAATAAAAAATGCTTATTTTGGAGTTGTTCGACAATAGCGGTTAGCAAAAAACATGGCAAATAAGCCTGTCAGAAATGATTTTTTAACAGACCGTAAATGTTTTATTTCCGTTATGGATTCATTAAGCAGTATGCAAGTGGGCGGCTTTATATCTGGTATCAAGGTGTATGCATATACCGATAAGCATGGCCCAGAAAGAAAAATGGTCTTTCCCACGTATTTTTAGGTGCTGAAGATAGTAGTCATTCAGAACCCGGTTGTTGATCCGTTCGCAGGCAGTACGCTCGCTGTAAATGGATTTGTACTTTTCGGAATCCCTGGGGATGCGGGGCTGGAAGCGCAGGCTGGCATGATTTTTGATGTAGACAGTGCGCCCGTAATTCCCGGAAGAGCATCCTGCTTCATGCGGGCAGGAGCTGATGCGCCCGCATTTAAGAGGGCAGCGGTATTTATGTGCATCTTTCAGGGGATCGTTTCCCCAGGGGCACATTTCATGCCCTGCCCGGCAGACAGGATGGCCTTCTTTGGTAAAAGTGATGTCATCCGGGGCGTTCCCAGAAGACTCTGCCCGTCCGTTGATATCAATGAGGGCATTGATATCCCAGCGTTCCAGCAGCTGATAAGTCGGGATGTTGTCATGGGCGGAGTCGAGGCAGATATTTTTTGGTGAAATACCAAAGGCATTGCGCCCGAAATCGTCTATGGCGTAAAGGAAGTTTTTGCTGTCGTGGCGGCGTGCACCGGTAAACTTCATCAGGAGCGGGAGCTCGGCTTTAAGCTCATTGTTCCTGGTGCAGAGCATGTAAAGGGTATGCCCGAAGTACCAGGTTTTGTTGTCACTGTCCCAGCCCCATTCAGCATCCGGATCGGAATAATGGCGTGGGCATCCAGTGCGGTAAGGGCAGGATGTGGGACAGGAAGAAAGATGCCTGCCGAAAGGGGAAGAGTGGGAAACCACAGCAGTACCATCCCCAGAGATGGTAAGCTCTTCCATGCCGGCCAGCCCGAGACGTGCAGACGGAAGGACAGCAAGGATGGAAAAGATCTGCTGGAGGGCCATTTCGGGATTATCAGCGGCAGGGATGCCGTCCATGATGTTATCCACGATATCAGCAGTGGTAACGGAGTCTGTGTCTTCCGGCTCTATGAGTTTGCCATCAGCGCCAAAGGATTTTTTCGTTTTTTTGCCGTTTTTGCCAGCGGGAAGGAGCGCAAAACGGGAGTAATGCTCCCTGGAGCCCAGCCAGAAGCGGTCCATAAAGTCATAATAGGAACCAAGAGGCGGAAGTTCTTCCACAGAAGTGCAGCCAATGAGGAGAGTAAGGGAAATGGAATTTGGAAGGACATCTTCTACCCATGAAGTAAGGCTGGTGCCAGCTTTGGTCTTATTAAAAAGCAGGACAAAAAGGATAAGGGAGCGAAGGATCTGCGCCTGGTGTTTTGCGGGGCGTCCGCCATCGGAATAAAAAGAGGGAATGTAATCCAGAAGCAGGTCAAGATTAAGGTTAAAGAGTTTCTGGCGTTCTTCCTCATAGTCCTGGAAGAGATACTTGGGGAAGTTGCGTGAGAGTCTGCGGCCGATCGAAGAAACAATGGTTCTGTACTCATCGTGGCTCTGCCATGATTCGGGTTTGAACATAAATGTGGCCTCCTTTGTTTTATCAGTGAAAGTGGAAAGTTACTTATAAAACAAAGGGCCGTTTTCGCTGGTGTTTTTCAGCGAAAACGGCCACACATTTCGGAGGAATTGTCAAGCTGTTTTTGAGAAAATTTAAGGAAATATTTTTAAAGAAAAGAGAAATGTGTGGAGGGAAAATGTTACAAAAATGAAGAAAAATAGAGGTGAAAACGTAATTTCGGAAGTGGAAGAAGCCTTGAAAAATGAGGGCTGTGAGTTTCCGAG
>CAZZHJ010000270.1:0-2206 GCA_964653815.1 uncultured Lachnospiraceae bacterium | reverse complement strand
CCGGATTTGTAAAAGCGCCGACCGCTATCTGTATGATGCTTCCATTGGCGGTTACCGGCTGAACACGGACTTTAATGAACTTAAGTTTGATATGGGAAGAATGTTTGGATTTGCTTATGGAGAGAAAGAAAACGGAGCTGTATTTTCCCATATGACAGTCATGTATGCAAATGCACTTTATAAAAGAGGATTTGTAAAGGAAGGATATAAAGCGCTTCAGACACTGGCTGATACAGCCCTTAATTTTAGCACAGGCAAAATCTATCCTGGCATTCCGGAATATTTCAACAGTGAAGGACGGGGAATGTACCACTATCTGACAGGCGCTGCAAGCTGGTATATGATGACTATGATAACAGAAGTGTTCGGAGTCCGCGGGGATACGGGAAATCTGGTAATTAAACCGAAACTTTTGAAAAAACAGTTTGATGAAAATAAAACAGCTTCTATCAGTTGCCGCTTTGCAGAAAAAGAATTTGAAGTTATTTTCAAAAATGCAGATGAATTGGAATTTGGAGAGTATGGCATCGGCAGAGCGGATTGTGATGGAGAAACTTTAGAAATCGTTGACGGAATGCAAGTTCTTATGGAGCGGGCAGCAGTGGAGTCCCTGAATGATGGTCTGCACAAAATTACAGTAGAGTTAGTTCCGCTTTCTGGAAAATAGAAACGGCGTTTTAAATGCCGCGGCCTTTATTACCAAGAAGTACGGTAATAGTGGTCGCGGTATTTTTTTGGAGTCATGCCGATTAGTTTCTTAAAGGACTGAATGAAGTGACTTTGAGAAGAAAATGCCAGATAATTTGCAATTTCAGCCAGACTGTAATCGGAATACTTTAACAAATGCTGGGCTTTTTCAATTTTCATTTCGCAAATGTAATCACTGATGGAAATGTTGAGTTCTTTCTTAAAAAGCCTGGAAAGATAACTGGGGGAAAGATCTATGTGTTCAGCAAGTTCATCTACGGTAATACGGCAGTTAATATGGCTGTAAATATAGTCCATACAAAGAACGATAGGTTTTGACAAAATCGAGTTCTTTTTAACCAGTAACATTTTTTGCGTGTAGTCAAGAGCCATTTGATTATGGAGTTTTGAGATGGCTTCGATGGAAGTACAGGCGTCCATTTTCAAAATATAAAAGTCGCTGAGGCGGAATGCCTGTTCTAATTGCATGCCTGCCTCTATACAGCGCCTTGTGATCATGGCAGTTGTGACAACAAAATGATATTTTATGTTGGTTAAGGGGTTTGTGGATAGTACGCCCATTCCCTCCGAATTGATAAAGATGTTCTCTTTGCAGTTTTTTTGTACAAAATCCATGTCGCCGGAACTGACTGCCTGATAGAAGGAGTATTCTTCTTCTAATGGGCGGTGGGGAAGAGATTCTTCACTTTTTTGCAGTTCGGTTTGGAACCATTCGTTTCGTAGATTCATTGTTTTTACCTCAAAGTGGCGGGGGAGATACTCCGGCAGGGGGGATTCGAAAGACTATGCCTGCAGGGGATTCGAAAGAGCATGCCCGCAGGGAGATTCGAAAGACTATGCCCGCAGTGCACATTCGAAAAACCGTGGGTTTTTCTCATTCGCGGGCTTCGCCCTATGAAAACCGGCATGGTCAAATTCGTCTGCAAGCAGCCGATTTGCCCCTGACGGTTTTCGCACTGCTCATTGCTTACGCGCACATTATATCATGATTTTGATATTTTTGTACATAACGTTGTATATCAGAATAGGATATAAATCTATACTTGATAAAAATGTAATTAAAACATAATCAATACAAAAATCAAAACAGATAGGGAGAGTCGGGTATGAAAAAAGATCTATTGAAAAAAATTATAGCCCTTCTTGCAGTAGGGGCGGTTATTCCACTTGTTGTGTCCTGCGGTAAAAATGATGAGCAGGATGTAAATGTGGAGAATCCGGAAAGTGTTGTAGAGGAAGATGATAATTCCAAGCAGGAAGATTTGCCGGCAGAGTATGAAGGGTATACTTTGGTGTGGGAAGAAACGTTTGATGGTGATTCCCTGAATCTGGATGACTGGAATGTAGAGACACATGAGCCGGGATGGGTAAATAATGAGCTGCAGGCCTATGTGGATTCTCCTGATAATATTTATATCGAAGACGGGGAGCTGGTACTCAAACCCGATCAGCGTTACATTCAGCTTACCCTCCAAGAGGCTACCAAGCTGACCGCCCT
>CAZZHJ010000269.1:0-2220 GCA_964653815.1 uncultured Lachnospiraceae bacterium | reverse complement strand
ACTTTAAATTGTGGTTTTTCTAACAGCCTGCGGGGGAATATTAGTAAGGGACGGGTCGCCGTCAATGCGGCATCCGTGCCGCGTGACGGCTGAATTGCCATCCGTGGCAATTCCCCCTGGGGTTGAGGCAGTCTGTAAGAAAAACTCACAATTTGTTGTAATGCTTATAAAAAACAAAAAGACTGCTTCCAGTTCCGGCTTGCAGGCATTTTATGCCCTTTTACCATTTTCCCGGGGAATTTTTAGGGGAGAGGCGGTCATATTGTATCAGGGATTGTCCAGTTTTCAGATTACATTTTTCTTTTTTTAGAAGTGTGTACTGCATTTGTCCGAAACAGTAGATTCATTAGGTTAGTCATCCTTTTTATGGTAAAGACAATAGTAGTAGTTTACTATCGTATAATGAAAGCCCTGCTGATAGCAGGGCTTTTATGAGCATTTTCGTTCAGCTTTTCCGCCTAAGCCGGCTTGAGGTTTCACTGCACAACCCCTCTCGCAAGCTCCATAAGGCAATGTCTGCCGGCACACTCCCTTATTTCAACGCTTTAACAGACACACGCCGTTGCCTGTCTTATAGTATTATTATACGGATAGGGAAAGAATATGTCAATTGACTGTTAAAAATTTTATATTTTTGATTGACATAGCAGTGAAAAGGTGATATGGTTAATTACATAAGTAATGAACCAATAAACAAACGGACGGAAAACAGATGAATGAAAGGGCGATATAAAGAATGGTAAACGGGGTTTGGAATTGAGAAAGGAGGAAAGAATTGTGAAAGAGATTTTAACGCAGGAAAAATCAATTTATATTCAGATATCTGAAATGATAGAAAATGACATTTTGAGAGATGTGATTCTGGAAGAGGAGCGGGTGCCCAGCACCAATGAACTGGCGAAGCTTTATGTGATCAATCCTGCAACGGCGGCAAAGGGAATCAATCTACTGGTTGATAAAGGGATTTTGTATAAGAAAAGAGGCGTTGGCATGTTTGTACAGAGCGGAGCAAAGGAGAAAATCAAAGAGGGCAGAAAATCGGAGTTTTATGAGAAATTTGTCAGAAGTCTGCTGCAGGAGGCAAAGAGCCTGGGAATCGGAAAGGCGGAACTGATTCACATGATAGAGAAAGAGGAGGAAAAATAGATGAGTCTGGAATTGAAGAAAATCACGAAATGTTATGGGAAGAAAACGGTGCTTGATAGTCTGGATCTGACCCTTGAGGAGGGTAAGATTTACGGGCTGGTAGGAAGAAACGGTGCGGGAAAGACGACGATGCTTTCCATAGCCAGTGCACAGAATCCCACCACAGAGGGAGAAATTTTACTGGATGGGGAAACAGTGTGGGAGAATCAAAAGAGTTTGAATCAGATTTGCTTTTCAAGAGAAATGGTAAATACGGCTAATAATACAGCAAGCGCATTAAAGGTAAAAGAATATCTGAAAATGGCTGAAATGCTCTTTCCCCATTGGGATAAGGAAATGGCAGAGCGGCTGATGGAGGAATTTGAACTGGATGAAAAACAGAAGATTATAAAGCTGTCTAAAGGTATGCAGTCTATGGTAACCATTATCGTGGCACTGGCAAGCAAGGCGAAATATACATTCCTGGATGAGCCGGCGGCAGGCCTGGATGTGGTGGCAAGGGAAAATTTCTACAGGATTCTGCTGGATGAGTATAGTGAGAGCGGGAGAACCTTTGTGATTTCCACCCATATTATCGAAGAGGCGGCAGATGTATTTGAAGAGGTCATTTTCTTAAATAAAGGGAAGATTATACTGAAGGAAAATACGGAAGAGCTTCTTGCACGCTGCATTCATATCAGCGGCAAAGCAGAAGATGTGGATGAAATCATAAAAGGAAAAAAAGCCTTCCATCAGGAGAAACTGGGCAGAAGCAAAGGGATTACCCTGATGCTTGATGCGGGAGAGGTTTTTGATAAGGAAGGAAAAGACGTGGAAGTAAGGCCCTTAAATCTGCAGGATGTATTTGTAGCACTTTGCGGTAAGGAGGAAAAATTATGAGTAAGGAAACAAAGCGTTTGTTAAAATACGATTTGTTATGTGCCCTTAAGGATATCTGGATTTTTGTCCTGATTGTGCTGGGACTTCAATTGTGGTGCTATTTTATGTATAAAGCTGTGGCGAATGCGGCCTTTTTAGTAACCTTTGTAATAGGAATGCCCATCATTGTATGGGGAGTAAAGGACTGGCAGACTC
>CAZZHJ010000268.1:0-2246 GCA_964653815.1 uncultured Lachnospiraceae bacterium | reverse complement strand
ATCATCCCTGGTGCAGCCCAGAATCTCATATTCCCCGTAATCTTTTACCGCAACAAGATGGGTATGGCCTCCCGATACCACCAGGCATCCGAAGGGCGGTTTCAATTCTTTATGTTCAATATAATTCGCGCTGATATGTCCCTCAATATGGTGCACTCCCACCAGAGGCTTTCCCAATGCAAAAGCAAGGGACTTTGCAAAAGATACACCTACTAAAAGGGCGCCTACCAGCCCCGGTCCGTAGGTAACCGCAACCGCGGTTATTTCCTCCAGAGTCATTCCCGCTTCTTTTAAGGCCTGTTCCACAACCTGATTGATTTTTTCTATATGCTTCCTGGATGCAATTTCAGGCACAACCCCTCCGTAAAGTGTATGGAGGTCAATTTGCGAGGAAATCACATTGCTCAAAACCTCCCTGCCGTTTTTGACGACCGCAGCGGCTGTTTCATCACAGGAACTTTCTATTGCCAGTATATAAATCTCATTTGCCAAAAAAACACTTCCGTTTCAACCGGATTTTTAAATCCATTAATTATTATCAACCTTTTCCCAGCCATATATTTTATAGTGGGAATTCTCATCCTTACGCAGAATAAAGCACAGGGTAGTCTTATAGAGAAAAGAGTCCTGCTGGATATCGTAAATACAATACAGACGGGCGCACTCATATCCATCCTGGCTGAAGGTTTCCACATCTACGCTGGAAGAAGGTGAATAAGAAGCGATGGTCCGGTTATTGGACTTATATTCATCCACATCTTTTTTTAACAGGTCCAGATATTCTTCCTCCGTCTGATTGGCAATCAGCTCATCATCATAAATTTCCCGCATCTTCATGCCCAGCGCTTTCAGTTCTTCCTCATCATGCTCCTCGTTATAGTAGCATTGGGTAATCTCGCTGAAATATTTTACCACTTCCCTGGGAGAGGGCGGGTAATTGGATTCCAGATTCCGCGTCAGCGCAGACTGGGTCATGGTCATCAGTTCTACATCTTCTTTCTCCGTGGTTTCCGGTTTTCTTCCGTTGGATAAATAGAAATAATACCCGATTACCAAACATACAAGAACAATCAGGATAATCGTTCCTTTGGTTCCCTTAAATCTGTTCATGAGCCGCTCCTTCCCAAAAAATCATTCTTCTTCAAAGTCCAGTTCCACAGTCTGCCCGTCTTTTGCTGCATAGGCCCTTGGGAAAATACGTTTTACTTCCTTCATATATTCCTCCGGTCTTGTAAGGGAGGGGCTGTAATGTGTCAGCCACATTTCCCCGGGCTCCGCCTGCGCCGCAATCTTTGCTGCTTCATAGAATGTCATATGTTTATATTCTTTTGCCTTGGCCTTCTTTTCAGGCTCGCCGTACATGCCTTCCAGAATCAGCAGGTCTGCGCCCATGCTGTGATCTGTAATAGACGGTGTCGGCCGGGTATCCGTACAGTAGGTTACTTTGATTCCTTTTCTGGCATCTCCCATAACCATATCCGGCGTATAGGTTCCTTCCGGCGTCTCTACCGTCTCCCCATGCTGCAAACGGTTCCAGCAGTTCACGGGGATTCCCTGTTCTTTTGCCCTTTCAACCTGAAATTTACCCTTTCTTTCCACGACAAGGCTATAACCATAACATACCACATTATGGTTTACGCGAAAAGCATCAATATGAAAACCGTCAAAAGCAATGCTTTCTTCTGCTTCCGTCAGCTCCCTGTACCGGATTTCAAAGGGAAGTTCCGGCGCAATAACCCGAAGGGAAGAAACCACCCTGCCGAGTCCCTTGGGACCAATCAATAAAAGCGGCGTTGTTTTTTCCGCGTTACCCATTGTCAAAAGCATCCCCGGAAGTCCGGAAATATGGTCGGCATGATAATGTGTAAAGCACATAATATCGATGGGTTTGGGACTCCAGCCTTTTTCCTTCATCGCAATCTGTGTCCCCTCACCGCAGTCAATCAGAATACTCATTCCGTTATAGCGTGCCATAAGAGAAGTCAGCCAACGATAGGGAAGCGGCATCATTCCTCCTGTCCCCAATAAACATATATCCAGTATTTTAATCACCTCTTCCACATTATGATCGCATCATCTTTTGGTTTGTCATAAAAGTTCGGTCTGATGCCCTCAGATCGAAAACCCGCCCTCTCGTACAGTCTGACAGCCACTATATTCTTGCTTCTTACCTCAAGCGTAAAAGCATTGATGTGATATTCCTCTTTTCCATACGCAAGAAGTTCTTGTAAAAGCGCTGTCGCAAT
>CAZZHJ010000267.1:0-2249 GCA_964653815.1 uncultured Lachnospiraceae bacterium | reverse complement strand
AAAATTTTCGAATAACAGGCTGACTTCTGAAATAGAGCGCGGTATAATCTGAATCAATAAAGATAAGCATGCTATTTTTAGAGTTTCAGAAAACCAACTATTTAGACAAGGAGGCAGAGGTTATGGAGAGAAAATATATAAGAAAGGTTCTCTTTGCACTGGCACTTATGCTGTTATTGCCCAGCATGGTGGCAGAGGCAAAGACAAAGCTAGAGACAAAGAATAGGACGGTAACAGTAGGGAAGACTTACCAAATGAAATTAAAAGGGGTGCCGGGCAAAGCAAAAGTAAAATGGAAAACCAGTAATAAAACTGTGGTTTCGATTGCAAAGAGGAAAGGAAATACGGTTACTTTCAAGAGCAAGAAAAAGGGAACGGCAGTGGTTACGGCGGTTTATAAGCAAAAGAAATATAAGTGCCGGATTACGGTTAAGGAAGGAAAAAAGAAAAAGTCGATGGCAGATAATCCGGTGCTAAACAGCAGTGACGTGACATTATATCATCTTTCGGAATCATACAAAGATTACATAAAATATGACAGTAGCCATCTCCGAGAATACCGTTTTCGGGTGTCTGGCACGAAGAAAGAAGTAAGGGACTGGAAGATTAGCGGGGAGGAAGCAGAATATTTTAAGATTACGGATTATGGGCTGCTACAGGTGGAGTGGGGACCGGATTATACAGAGCCATGCGTGGAGGCAACGGTAACTGCTGTTTTGGAGGATGGAAGAAAGCTGACGGCAAATGTGAGGGCATATTCGGAGCTGAATATCTACATAGATACCGTGTTTACAAATTTTGAGAAACAGTACATTACCTCTTCCATGACACAAACGGAAAAAGCGGAAAAGGCAGCATGGTACATCAGTACAACCTCCGATTATGAACTATACAATGATAACTGGTTTGATATTTTTATCAGGGGAAAAGGAGACTGCATGGCAAGCCGATTTGCTCTCCAATATATGTGCAATCATATGGGGATCAAGGCAGCGGGATGTGGAAACCTAAATGCACATGGGAAAACACTGGTCTATGCAGACGGTAAATTTTATGTCATTGTAACCGGTTTCAATGAGCCGAAGCCACGGCCGTATGGAATCTATGAAATCAATGGCAGAGCTTTGGAGGATTTGGCAGACGAGAATAATTTTGATTTGGATTATTTTCGCCAGTAGAAAGGGGCAGAGACATGGATGTTATATCAGATGAATTTATCCTTGCCCGTACCGGGGAACCTCTAGAGGCGAGGATTCGTGAAAATGATAAATTCCAGCAGCAGATGAAATCTCTGCACAAGGCTTCAAATGCATTTTCAAAGGGTTCAGGCATGTCAAAGAAGTGTTGGAAACTGTATGATACATTGGAAAATGAGTGGACAAAATATAATATCATGTATGGGGAAGAATCCTACCGTTTGGGGTTTGATGATGGTGTGCAGACAGCATCAGAGAGGAAAATCCGAGCAAAAGGTTCCGTCCTGTCTTTTCAGGATATGACGCATCTTATTTATCTGTATGACGCTGTTAAAAAACTGAATATGTTTCTGGTGGGGGAATGGGAAATATATGACAGGGAAAGCGGCATACTGAAAGAACTTGATCGGGTGTGTAAGGTGATTGAGAATGGTGCCTGCGCTGAAATCAGACTGCAGGGAGAGGATGAAATGTTTGAATGCCTGACGGATATTCTGGACAATTCAGAGATAACACCGGAGGGGCGTGCAAAAATGCTGACAGAGTTTGGCAAGGCATGAGCAGGAAAGGGCTTATTACGGATGAGAATGGCCGAAAAATGAAGACTAAACAAAAAGGAGGAGTGTTATTTTGGAAAAAACGGATATGGCATTATTGATAGAGGTGGAGGATGAGTTACATAACATGGACAAGGCACTGGAACAGCTTGCCGGACACGGTCATGCCAGCGGGGCATTTATCAAGCTGGATAATGTATTTGATGTGATTCATCGTAATTCCCATGAATACTATACCAGTGAGGCAGATGACAGGATGCAGTTATTTTTCCAGATTTTAATGAGTCGGGAAATGACACCGGAGGAGCGGGCAGATATTTTGATGAATGGAACAATCCGTATGAATACATAGGGGTGTGTAGAACCGTCTTAGTAAATGAGAGCAAACTGTAATCATTTGGGTCTAAAAAGATTTTTAATCATGATGAGGAAGAAATTTTGGCAAGGAGTGATTTTGTAAAAGAAATTGCTCCTTTTTCTTTTTAAAACCAGAGGT
>CAZZHJ010000266.1:0-2250 GCA_964653815.1 uncultured Lachnospiraceae bacterium | reverse complement strand
CGGACCTTGAAGTGGCATCCATTACGGAACAGTCAAATACAGCTACTGCATTAAAAGAATCGTCACAGACGCCGGCCCCCACCAGTGATAGCGCAGGAGCAACCCTTGCGGTAGGAGAGGCCAGCAATGATATATATACGACAGTACACACGGAAGAGAATTTGCAGGATCTGGTTTCAATAGAGGGTGTTGAGGATACAGTATTGATCATCCCGGAAGAAACCGTTTCCCAGAACGATGTAGAAGATTTTTCCAATCTGGTAATTGCCCAGGTAAATGATTATGTAAATGTCAGAAGCATCCCAAGTGAGGAAGGCGAGATTCTCGGTAAGTTATATGATGATTCCGTAGGAGAATTTGTTTCCGAGCAGGACGGCTGGTATGAGATCAAATCCGGCAGCGTACAGGGATTTGTAAAAGGCGAATATGTAGTAACAGGCGATGAGGCTGTAGCGCTTGCCAAGGAAGTAGGAAAGAGAATCGCAACAGTTACTACAACAACATTGTTTGTAAGGGAACAGCCTACAACAGAGTCTTCGGTTATCGGAATGGTTCCTATTGAAGATGAGTTGAGCGTTACGGAAGAAGGAGAAAATGAAGGCTGGGTTAAGGTATCAGTCGAAGAAGGTGAAGGATATGTTTCCACTGAGTTTGTTACTCTTTCTACCGAATTTGTAAAAGCAGAGTCCAAAGCTGAAGAAGAGAGAAGACTTGCAGCAGAAGCAGCTGAGAGAAAGAAAGCAAATGCAGCAGCAAGCAACTCCGCAGCATCCCAGTCCGGTGCAGTAGTCAGCGGCGGTTCCGGAGCCGGCAGTTCAGTTGCAGGTTATGCTTTACAGTTTGTAGGTAATCCTTATGTATATGGTGGTTCCAGTTTGACAAACGGAACGGACTGCTCCGGTTTTGTTATGAGCGTATATGCACATTTCGGTGTAGGCCTGCCACACTCCTCCGGTGCTCAGAGAGGATGCGGATATGATGTAGGTGGTCTTGCAAATGCACAGCCTGGCGATATCGTATGCTACTCCGGTCACGTAGGTATTTACATCGGTAACGGTCAGATTGTCCATGCATCAACAGCAGCAACAGGAATCAAAGTATCTAATGCTAATTACAGACAGGTACTTTCCGTAAGACGTATTTTCTAAATCAAGATTTAAGAATAAACAAATCAAGGCTTCAGTCGAAAGACTGGAGCCTTTTTTAAAGCCCGCTGCACTCTAAAGAGCACAAGCACTCTAAAGAGCACAAGCACTCTAAAGGAAAAGGCACCTGCGCTTCTTTAGAGCACTTGTACCTCTTCAGACCCCTCGAAGCGCGGTAAAGCTGTCCTGGGAAAGAATCGGTGAAGGTTCCGGCAGGAGGATGGCATTCATTTTTTATTATTTTACGCATTGTGAAGGGCGTTTAGCATTTTCTTAATGTTCTGTGCCATAAAAAGCAATTCTCCAACAGGACGTTGGAGAAAGGCATATCGCGGCACGGATGCCGCTATATGCCGTTTGCGTCACTATCCAAATCCTAAATCAGAACATTTAGAAAATCTTAACGCCCGTAACCCCGCGTAAAATAATAAATAATGAATGCCATCCTCCTGCCGGAACCTTCACCGATTCTTCCCCAGGACGTATTTTCTCCTGCAATTTAGACAATATGCACAAAAGATTAAAAAAAATCATCAGAAACCGCCTATTAACCCGTCTAGTCAATAAAAAGTTATCCACAATCGAAATGCGCTATTTTAGGGGATATTTAATTTATACACGGAGTTATACACATTATCCACAGAAAAAAGGTTAAAAATAACGTTGAATTATGGAAACCATGAAGAACATCTGTTTTGTACAGAAATCATGAAAATGTATTTTTTTGTCAAAATCGGTCCCTTTTTGCTTGACTTTTTTAAAGTGAAAAAACGCGGGACAATTTTTAAAATTGTTGCAAAATTTAAGAAAATTATGGTATAATTACCATACACTTTTAATACAGAAAGGGATGGGCAGCATGAAATACATAATTTTAGGCAAGAACATTGAGGTTACAGATGGATTAAGATCAGCAGTGGAGGATAAAATCGGAAAACTTGAAAAATATTTTACACCGGAAACAGAGGTTCATGTCACTTTAAGTGTAGAAAAGGAGAGACAGAAGATTGAAGTTACGATTCCTGTAAAGGGTAACATTATTCGTTCAGAACAGGTTAGCAACGATATGTATGTTTCCATTGACCTTGTGGAAGAGATCATTGAG
>CAZZHJ010000265.1:0-2254 GCA_964653815.1 uncultured Lachnospiraceae bacterium | reverse complement strand
ACCATCACGAGGACAGCGCCTGTTATAAGAAAAGCGATGCCACCGCCCCGCTGCTGGAAAAGGGGGGCACCTGCTGCGTCTATGGGGAGATGCTTCTGATTGCCTGCGGGGAAGAGGGGGAGCCGGATAATGTGCTGATTCGCCGGGCGGGAGATGAAACTACCTATTGTCCCGGCCCAGTTCTGCTATGCGAGGAGTTGGGTATCGGAAAAGATTTGAATGGGGCCGACCTGCTGACCTCTGACCAGCTTTGGCTGGAGGGGGACGATGGGGAGAGGGACTGCTGCCGAACCCAGCGGGTGGGGTTGGGTCAGACAGTAAAAGAAGTGGACAGAGACCGGCGGAACCGGTTTATTTTGCTGTGAGGGGAGAGGAAGAAGTATGAAAAAGAGAACTGCTGCGTTGGGACTGGCCTTGGCCCTGTGTGTCAGCCTGTTCCCCATGACCACCCGAGCCGCCGAGGGAGTTAAAGTAACGGAAATAGCACATGAAAAGTATGATTTGGAAACTCTTGATGATATGTGGCAAAACGGAGAATTGATTGTTGTTTCCGTAAAAACAGATTCGTCTCCTCAGTCTTTCCTCTACGGTTGCATTGATCGGAAAGGACAGGAGATAATTCCTTGCGTATAAAAAGATATTAAGAGTTTTAATAGCAGGATATAAGATGATGAGGAGGGAAGGAGCTTTATGCAAAACGTTGCCGTAAAAAAGGATGGAAAATGGGGAGTCCTCAGTAGCGCAGGAAGGGAAATTATCCCTTGCATATACGATGCAATTAGCGGCAGAAGCGATCTCGGCGTTTTTATAGTGGAGCAAGATGAAAAAAAGAGAGTCCTTAATAGGGATGGAAAGACTATCATCCCTTGTTTATACGCTGATATAAGGATACCGTTAGGGGATGATGGTTACCTCGTACAGCAAGACGAAAAATGGGGATATCTCAATGGCGCAGGAGAAGAAATTGCTTCCTGCATATATGACTCAATATCAGGAACTTCAGTACTTTCTGAAGTCAAGTTATTTCTGGTTTCTTTAAATGGGAAATATGGTTATGTTGATAAAAATGGAGCGGAAGTTATTCCGTGTAAATATAATCAGTTGGGAAGTTTTGTGAATGGACCCTACTACCCCACCTATGCCTTTGCCGTTTTGGATGATTATTGCTGCCTGATTGATGATACAGATAAAGAGCTGATTGTTTTTAGTGATATGTACGATAAGGCAATTGTTAAAGACGGAAGAATATGCGTTGAAAAGGGAAAAAGCGGGGATTTTGGGCTTGTTGATATGGACGGGAATGAAATTGTGCCTGTCGGTACCTATAACACTTTTCCATCGGGTACTGGTGACAACAGGATACCAGTGCGCAGAGATGGGAAGCATGGTTGTCTGGATGGAGATACATATGAAGAAGTAATTCCTTGCATTTATGCATCCCCTGTCTTTTTCGGGAATGGTCTTGCTGATGTTGAGCTAAACGGGCGCAGCTTTATGATTGATGTAAACAATCAAGAAGTTCCCTGTCAATATGATTCTACATATTCATATGTGCTTAAGAATACTATTCCTTATATTGCTTCTAATGCAGTGGTTAAAAAAAGTGGGAAATATGGTTGCCTTGGATTAGATGGACAAGAAGTGCTTCCTTGTCAATATGATGAAATTAAATTCTGTTGTCGCTATGGTGGTTATTATAGTGATTATATTATTTGTGCTAAATTAGGTGATAAGTATAGCGCATTTGATGTAGATGGGCATCCAATATTATCCGCATTACCCTCTGATTTTAAATATGAATTTGGCGATATCTATCCATGTCGAGAGTATCATCACTCCCTTGGTGGCTTTTCCTTTACATGCTGCCAGGAGGCAAATTATTGGGCTGTAAGGGTGAATGGGAAATGGGGACTTGTTGATAAGATGGGAAAAGAAATTATTCCTTGTCAATATGATGCTCAAATTGGAGATTCTTATGATGTCGAGGAAGAGAAAATATATTTTATTGTAGAAGAAAACGGGAAAAAGGCTGTTTTTGACAAAAGGGGAAATCAAAAAACTCCATTCGTTTTTGATAGTATTGTTGGTGTTGGTTGGAATAGCACTTTGGATTACGATCATTTCAACCTGGTTTCTATTGGAGAGCATTATGGGATCATTGATTCTGAGGGATGCGAGGTCATTTCCTGTCAGTATGATGCCGTAAAATATGCTGGTGATGGTGTGTTTTATACTCAAACTGGTAATTCAGAAA
>CAZZHJ010000264.1:0-2278 GCA_964653815.1 uncultured Lachnospiraceae bacterium | reverse complement strand
ACCGCCGCCTCTTTATGCAGCCGGAAGCTTTCTGCCAGCTTTTTATAGGAAAACAAAATGCAAAACAGGCTGGCTACACCCAATGCTTGCATAAATAGCATCTGATAGGGATTCGCACCAAACATCATTCCCTCTTTTTCTCCTGTCATTGTATTCCCATAAATATTTTCATTGATATATTCACTGGCTAAAAAGATCAATAACGCCGGCATCAATATCACAAACACATATTTTCTGTCGGCTGTTTCATCACACCCACAGCATTTCTGTACGCCCCGGTAACACAGAACCGACAGCGCGAGAGCAAAGGCGTTGCCTGCCCCCATTAAAATAAAACCGAAAAACTTGGGACTTTTTTCAAAAAACACGGGAAACAGAATATAAGATAATGAATTAAATAATCCAAAACATAAATTCATAATTTCTACGGTTACGACTGCATACAAAGCCGCAGAAATAAAATCTGCCCTGTAAAACAGCTTTCCCGCTGCCATTAGGAGTATGATAAATACAAGAAATGCCCAAATTCCCTGTAAGTTGAAACCGGCCAGAATTGTCATCCCAAAGGCCGCAAACAATATACTGTATACGGGGCTTCTTTTCTTCTGTAAAAATCCTGTGAAAAACCAAACCCCCATAAGCATCTCAAGGCTTCCCATGACATATATATTAAAAAAATCCAAATAATCAATCATTTCACAATCCCCATTCCTTCATATACTGTAAGATCACATTTGAAAATTCCTTACTTCTAAGACGTGACACAGGTATTTCCCTGCCATCCGCCATATATGCAGTATTGTTCCTGTAGCTTTTCAAATGATTCAGATTGATCAGGTAGCTTCTGTGGCATCTGAAAAATCTCCCGTCCAGCTTCTTTTCCAGATTTTCAATTCTTTCATAGAAATCAATGACTTCTCCCGATACAAGATACAGATACACTTTCCTGTCTATGATTTCACAGCAGATAATATCCTGAAAAGAAATGATATTACTTTCACATCCCTTCCGGACTAATAAATTTGCTTTTTCCGGTGATAACCTGTCCTGCATGGAACGGAAAAGCCTTTCCATTGTCTTCTCAAAGTCCCCTTCCTGCACAGGCTTCACTAAATAATCAAAGGGCTGAACCTCAAAAGACTGGAATACCATTTCTTTCAAAACTGTTATAAAGATCAGAAAGCCATTATAACCATGCCCTCTTAATCTTCTGGCAGTTTCTATTCCGTCCATTCCCCGCATTCCGATATCAAGGAAAAGAATATCTATTTCTTTATTACTTTTTAACAATTCTTCTCCTGAAGAATACTGCACAACAGAGATTTCTACGTTCTTCTTTCTAAAAAAACCCTTTACCATTTTTTTAATTTTCTCTGAGATATATTTTTCATCATCGCAGATGGCAATGCTAATCATAGAACCGCCTCCTTAAATTAAATATTATAACATCTATTATCCGGTTAAGTCATAATAATGATGCCGAATGTTTTTGCAGTGATGTAAAATGTTTTTCATTTTCAAGAGAAAATATCAGCAACAAAAAAGGAGCCTTTCCAGCTCCTTCCTCTCGTTATTCTCAATTTAGAGATGATTCTGCATCGCATTTACCCACTTTTACCTTAAAACCACCTCTACTCCATAACCATAACGGCGTGTGGATATCTATCGGACATATCTCGGTTTCTCTAAATACTTCTTCCCAAAGAAGACTGACTTTCTCCCTAATTGTAGGTTTTTCTAATTCATCTTGTGTAATCAATCCCAGTCTTTCGCTTGCCTGTATCACGTGCGTATCAGGAGCAACTGTGATATTTTGCCTGTCCTTTAACCTTGCATCTGTATATTGAATCATTACATAAAGCCAATAATTCAAGATTTTGGTGCCTGATAGATACGGAAAGCTCTTTTTGTTTGCTAATATGTACTCTTTAACTTTCTTTACGGAATTTTCATTATTCAAGAAAAGATTTCTGACATCTCCTTGAAATTTATCAACAAACGTGTTGCATAGCCGAAGCCATATTTCCACATGCTTATTGGGCTGAAGTGCAACTTTATATTTTAACAGTTTATCACGTAAATCTTCTTGTGGCATCTGTATAACCCTTTCCGGGAGAAACACATCTTTAGTCTCAGCATCCAGATATGCTGCTTTAGCCGCTTCCCAGAGCTTATACGAATTGCGCTGGTAGTTCAAAGCCATCGGTAAGGTAAAATATAAACCAGGCTGCGGCGCGCGTACTCCCGACGACCTTGATACTCCTGTCGGAAACGACGC
>CAZZHJ010000263.1:0-2319 GCA_964653815.1 uncultured Lachnospiraceae bacterium | reverse complement strand
TTAATATGTTTATGGAAACGGTTGACGAGCGTTTCCGTAGTTTTGTAAATCAAATTAACGGGTATCTGACAGAGAACGGCTGTAAGTGTGACATAAAACTGCAAAAGAGCGGCTATGTTGTATCCTATGTGTTAAATGACAGCAAAAGGACTCTGGCGACATTTATATCCCGGAAAACAGGGATGAAACTCCGCATTTATCCCGAACATATACGGGAATATCAGAGTTTTCTTGATACATTCCCCGAAAAGGTAAAAAAAGAAATCAAGAAAGCATCCGTCTGCAAACGGCTTGTCAATCCCGATGACTGTAATCCGAAATGTACAATGGGATATACATTTGAATTGGATGGTGAGCAATATCAGAAATGTCGTTACATGGCGTTTCAGCCTACACTGAGTGAGGAAAACAATCCGTATATAAAGCAGTTTTTAGAGAAAGAATTGGAGACAGTTAAAAACTCGTAAGCACAAAGCAATTGACACCAAACCACGGAAAGAGCCTTTGAAAAATTCATTGTTTTTCCTTTATGGGAATCCAGACCTCTGCATAATATGCAGGGTCTTCGGTTCCTTTTTTATAATCGTCGGCATTGCTGTAATACTCAATATTATAGCCCTCACTGACTTCATACCGGCTTGCCGGGAGCCACTGGGAAAAAATTTGCCTATTTACCTTTTGTATTGAAAAGGGCATTGGTCCAAGGCAGGGAAAAACTGCCCATGTATGGCCGGGGATGTCGTATGTCTCCAGATTCCTTTTTGCAGCGGTTTCCGGCAGGAAGTCATCTGCGATCATGTATCGGAACTGATTTCCTGCCATTTCCTCATCAAAGCAGATTCCATACATACCCTTTATGGGCTTTGTTTTTCCGGGAATATCCTGTTCATCCCAATATTTGGGAATGTCAGTATTTGCAGATTCATAAGAGAACATTTTTGAGATGCCCATTACTTTAAATGGGCATTTCTTTTCAATACGGTATTCCATTACGGTACCGCCTTCCAATGATAATTGGATGTGTAGGGGAGCAAAGGATTTGAGAGACGTATGGTTCCTTCGCACGTCGGTGGGCGTGCTTCCGTGAAACCGTGTGAATGCCTTTGTAAAGCTGTCCGGTGAATCATAGCCGTATTTTACCGCCAGGTCGATGACTTTAATATCTGATGTGAGCAGTTCGCTGCCTGCCAATGATAACCGTCTCATGCGAATGTATTCGTTTACGGTATATCCACACAGCATAGAGAATCCCTTTTGAAAATAAAAGGGGGATATATTTACTTTTGAAGCTATTTTGCTCACTGTCAGGTTTTCAGTGATATGTTTTTCGATATATTCAATTGCATCTTTTACAGCTTTGATCCAATCCATGAAGAGCTCCCTTATATAATTGCCTGTTAACTTTCTAATTCTGCACCATGGTCATAATCCCCTACAAGAGGGCTGTTTAAAATTCTGAATTTTCTTTCCTGTTTCCAGATGTTGCATAGTTCATCAAAATATTTGTCCGGTTCTAAAAGGTATTCCGCCAATTGATCTAGCTCCTGTAATTCTTTTTCCGTCAGCTTATCAAGCCTTCCCTCCAGATAAGCGGGCAAAAAGCTATAGGTTAATTCATAATTCATGAGGGCATGGAAATCATAAATCAGATAGCGGATCAGTGCGGGAAGGGAACAGGTTCCCAATCCGTCGGCATATAAGTATTGTTTTCCGTCGGCTTTTCCCTTTCTTACTGCAAGGTAAGCTTCGGCAGCCCAATCAAAACTATCTGCGGGTATATCATATTGGGAAAGGGGCATACCGCCTTCCTCGTAAAATCCATCTGCATCAAAAGTAATCCAGCGATTTTCTTTTTCATTATAATATTGATTAATCCAATGGTCCATACTGATGCCTTTTTTAAAATAAGGGGCAAATCCGGCACGACTTCTTGCTGGAATTCCTTTGGCTTTTAGGATTGCACTCATTAGTACAGATACATAGCGGCATGTTACGACAATCTTATGTTCTACTTTTCTGTCCTTTACAAAGCCCCGTTCGTCCAGTCGGAACAATTCTGAAGTAAGGGCGGTCGCTGTCAGAAGGACGTCGTCCTCGCATCTCATCCGATACCAGGGGTATCGGTTCATGTCCCCATACAAAAGATTTTCGTTGGCATTGGTGTTGCCTTCTTTCAAGGTTACCCGATGGATTACCTGACTGCATATTAGTCTGCCTAGTACGGAAATGTCGTCGGGCAGGGAACAAAAATAGTCTTTATAGGGTCCTGCATAAGTAAATGTTCCGGTTTTTTTATAATGTTCCAAAATACGTTTTTCC
>CAZZHJ010000262.1:0-2340 GCA_964653815.1 uncultured Lachnospiraceae bacterium | reverse complement strand
TCATACTCCATGCCGTCCGCATCGAATTCGATGTCGTATACGGTGTAGCCGTCCTGAGAAACTTTTCCACAGTTTTCAGCTTGCAGTTTTCCAAACCCAAAAGATTTTTATACGGGGAAATTCTTTTATAGATATCGATTCCCTCCATGGAATCAAAAGGGTGCTCCATACCGTACTGGGATGCTTTAGCCTTCATAAAGGGAATATCGAAGGTGTTGCCGTTATAGTGAATCAGGACAGAATGGCTCCGACACAAAGTAAAAAAGCTTTCCAATACCTGCGCTTCTTCTTGCGGGGTTTCGGCAAAAAACTGTACCAGCCTGCCTTCTTCCCCGTTAAAATAAATACATCCGATTTCATATAAAAAAGCCGTCCTTGCGGAAAAGCCTGTTGTCTCAATATCAACAAAAAGTATATTTTCCAACTCGCAGACCTGATCCAAAGGGTAGCTTTCCAAATCCAGAGTCAGATTGTCACGGTAAATTTTCATTTCATATTCCTTCCTAAGCCGAAGCTGATTACCGGCTGATATATCATTTCGGTGATAGTCTGTTTGTGAACCGGCTTTATCGACAAAATCTGCCTGTTAATAATCATATCATATTTGGAATTCAGGTTAAAGAATATTTTCCAATTCTTCCTGTAGCTGCTTTAAAAAGGCATTGGAGGCCTTTGAAAAGACCTGATATTTTTTCCAGACGATACAAAGTCCGGCTTCCAGGGAGGGAAAAAGCGGTCTGAAACAGAGAGTGCTGTCCCCGGTTGTATTGATAATATGGTCCAGTCCGATTACGTACCCCAGTCCCTTTTTTACAAAATGGGAGGCATTATAAATTAAATCGTAAGTGGCGATAATGTTCAGCCTGGATATATCCCGTTTTAGCCAGGAGAGCATATCGCTGTTAATAGAGGACTGGTGAGAGATAATCAGAGGATTATCCCACAAATCCTCGGCACGGATTGCATCCTTTTCTGACAGCGGGCTGTCTTTTCGCATTAAAACGCCCCATGTGTCTTTCATGGGAAGCCGTATATATTCATATCTGCTGACATCTACCGGCCCTACTAAAAGCCCGAAGTCGATGAGACCTTTATCCAGTTTTTCCATAATACGCTCGGCGTCTCCGCTGTAAATATGATAATGAATCAGGGGATGTTTTTTTTGCAGATTTCCTGCCACCTGTGCAAGAAAAGAAATGGCATCGGTCTCTCCGCCGCCTAAATAAATTTCACCGTTGATATTCTTGGAGGAAGAGGTAAGCTCTGTTTTGGTTTTTTCCATCAGTTCAACCATTTCCTCCGCCCGTTTACGTAAGAGAATTCCTTCTTCTGTTAAAGTAATTTTTTTGCTTCCGCGGATAAACAGCTGTTTTCCCAACTCATCTTCCAAGTCCTTTAGCTGCCTGGAAAGAGGCGGCTGCGTCATATTAAGCGTTTCCGCCGCTTTTGTTATGCTTTCTTCCCTTGCCACGGCAAGAAAATATTGTAATACACGAATATCCAATTGTGAGCGCTCCCTTCGTAATTATCTATGCGGTTTTTAATCCGCAGTTTTGATTTCACATTTTGTCTGTTTTCTATTTTATCAAACACAACAATACCTTTCAAGTATGAAAAGGGATTCTTTATATAAATTTGATATTCAACAGCATTAGCTCTATAATAAAAAAGAATCAGTATTCAGAAAGCATATGGCTTCGAAAATGAAAAAGGAGATGAGGACTTGACAATTGATGATGTTATAAAGGGATTTCAGGATGAAACGGAAGGAAATAAGGAACTTGCGGCTTATGCGGATGGTCTTTTTCAGGAAGCAATCCGTCTTGGCATGGAATTGAACAATCAATATCATACCCCGGAGGAAATCAGGGAGATTATGGGACAGCTCACAGGAAAGAAAATAGATGATACCTTTCGTCTGTTTCCGCCTTTTTATACAGATTTTGGAAAAAATATTACCATAGGAAGGGATGTTTTTATTAATTCCGGCTGTCATTTTCAGGATCAGGGAGGAATTGAAATCGGGGACGGTTCCCTGATCGGACATAATGTGGTGCTTGCCACTATCAATCATGACCTTCGTCCGGAAAAAAACAGGAAAAATCATTATGCGCTAATAAAAATAGGCAGGCATGTGTGGATTGGTTCTAATGCCACCGTCCTTCCGGGCGTTTCTATCGGAGACTGGGCTGTTGTTGCCGCCGGTGCAGTGGTAACGCAGGATGTTCCTCCTATGACGGTTGTGGGCGGGGTGCCTGCAAGGGTACTGAAAAATATTTCGGATGAAGAGGAGCATTCCTGTAATTCAGAAATAATGCCAATTGAATAAAAAGAAACCTC
>CAZZHJ010000261.1:0-2361 GCA_964653815.1 uncultured Lachnospiraceae bacterium | reverse complement strand
TTGTTTTGCCTTTCTTTGTTTTGGGTGGGCAAGTGTGAAACTATGGGGCAGGCGGGCTGCAAAAGTCCCGGGGCATAGGGGAGCATCTATTTCCTTCCTGTTGTGCGGTCTTACGAACATAAGGTTTTCTAAATGTTCCGGTTGGGGAATTGGTAACGGATGCAAACGGCATATAGCGGCATCCGTGCCGCGATATGCCTTTCTCCGACGTCCTGTCGGAGAATTGCTGTTGTAGGACGGAACATTAAGAAAATCTAATGTTCTCCACAGAGCACAACAGGAAGGAAATAGATGCGCCCCTATGCCCCGGGACTTTTGCAGCCCGCCTGCCCCATAATTTCACACTTGCCGGTGGTTTGTGCTGTATAAAAAATTATTTAAGTTCATTTTTATTGCTGTCGGATGCCATATAAAAATGCATAAAAATTTCTTCCAAATCCGGTTCCGTAACGGTTAAGTCTTTTAAAGGAAGTTTTGACAGCTCTGAAAGCAGTTCTTTGATATCTCCCTGGAACAGAAAACTTACGGAATTATCTCCCGGTACGGTATCCTTGATTCCATTTAGCTGTGGTGCGTCGGTAGTTCCGCTTAATGTAATCCGTCTGGCGTTTGTGCGTGCGGATAAAGCTTCCACCGTATCTAAGGCAATAAGCTTTCCTTCCCGGATAATAGCAGCACGGCTGCAATAGCGGGAGATTTCCGATAAGATATGGGAGGAGAGGAAAATAGTGGCTCCTTCCTTGTGGCGTTCTTCCAGAAGGGAAAAGAATTCCTTTTGCATCAACGGGTCCAGACCGCTTGTAGGCTCATCCAGTATATAGAGCTTTGGGGTATGCTGGAGGGCGCAGACGATGCTGACCTTTTTGCGGTTACCTAAGGATAACTCATCCACTTTTTTCCTGACGTCCAGCTGCAGGCGGTCGCAAAGTTCTTTCGCCTGTGCACTGCAATCCTTTTTGTGCAGGGAAGCAGACATCTGTATGATATCCCCAACCCGCATACCGCTGTAAAACATGGCTTCTGAGGGCATATATCCGATGCTTGAAAGAATGGCTTCCTTTTCGCTTATAATATCCTTGTCAAAAATCCGGGCACTGCCGGAGGTGGGCTTGATCAGACCTAAGAGGGTGCGGATGGTGGTACTTTTCCCGGCGCCGTTGGGACCGATAAACCCAAAGATTTCCCCTTCGGGAATGTCCAGATTTAAATCAATGATGCCCCGGGATTTGCCGTAATATTTGGTCAGATTGTGGGTGCTTATGATATTCATAACTATTCTCCTTTGCAGTATGCCGTTTTCCACAGTTCTATAATTTTGGAAAAATCCTTCTTCAGTTTAGCCGGGTCTATAGGACCGTTTTTGTGGGCCGCCATCATATAGCCTTCCGCTGCCCAGTACATTTCCCGTATCATTGTTTCAAAGTCAAGTTCAGGACGGAATATATCGGGATTGATGAGCCCCAGGGCAGAAGCGGAATAAAGACTGCGCTTTTTTTCGTAATTCTCGTGAATAGCTTTATGGATTTCCGGTTCTGTTTCAAAAAAGGCTCTCACAGTAAAGGTGGTTAAGTCAGGATAACATTCTATGATTTTGCATTTTGCATCCAGCCCCCGCCTGAGCATTTCAAAAAAATCTGGGGTATCATAGGCACCGTATTCTTTAAGATAAGCCTGTGTAAGGCGGGAAACCTCTTCCCAGAGAAACAGATATAAATCCATTTTGTTGCGGAAATAGTGGAAAAGCAGGGATTTGCTGATGCCCGCTTCCCCGGCAATTTCATTCATGGGGCTTTTCTTATAAGTATTTTGAGAAAATACCCTGTATCCCGCATTGATGATGCGGATTTGTTTTTCTTTGGGCAGGTCGTAAAATTTTTCATTCATAAATATAAAATCCTTTTAATGTGTAAACTGATTAATTGGCAAATACCTGAATCGGCTCAATATGTGTTATAGTTTTCACATATGTTACTGGCATTATAAGCCCGTTGACCGTTTTTGAGAAGGGGGTGTTTCCTTTTGAAATAAGACCTTTAACAGACAATTTGGATATTATCAATCATCTAATATACAGGGAATTTTAATGGAACAGATTGGCCATAATTATGCGGAAATAGATATTTTTTAAGAAATTTTTAAAAGCAATTGACATAAAGAAGTCCTGTACGTATTATATTAATATAAGGGAAAGAATTTCCCGTAAAATAGTGTTCGCTCCCTGATATGCGGCTTATAAGTGGTCAGGACGACAAATAGTGTCCGCTTCCCGATATGCGGCTTATAAATGTTCGGGATTAAAATGTTCGTAGCGCCCTGTCGAAAGGCAGGGTGTTACTTTTGTATAGGAGAATTTTTATGGCA
>CAZZHJ010000260.1:0-2407 GCA_964653815.1 uncultured Lachnospiraceae bacterium | reverse complement strand
CTTAAATCGCATTTTAACAATTCTAAACCTTTTTCAAAAACAGCGTCACCCCAAAGCCTTCATCAAAAAAGCATTCCACCTCACCGTACATCTGCTCCATAAATCTTTTCACAAGATACATTCCAAGACCGGAACCGGACTCGCCTTTCGCATTGCTTCCCCTGAAAAACTTTTCTGTTACAAGAGGCAATTCTTCTTCGGATACGCCTTTTCCCTTATCCTTTATGGTAATGCCGATACCGTCCTTTTTATCCTCAAAATGAACAGTCACAGGGGTCTTGGCATACTTAAAGGAATTGTTCACAATGTTATCAATGACCTGCTCCATGCGGAGCCTGTCCATCCATACCAGACATTCCCCGATTTCATTCTCCAGCAGGATTTCCCCATAATATTTCAAATCCTGAAACATATCCGGAATCAACGTACTGCTTTCCTCTTTGGGTTCTACCTTTAAAACCTCCAGTTCCTCTAAAGTGGCATGGAACATATTATCCGCCAGATGTTCTATGGTCTCCGCCTTTGCGGCAATGATTCCCACTTTTTCCAGCGTATCTTCATTTTTCTCCTTTATTTCCAAAACCTCACAGACTGCCTTGATTGCGGCAACCGGAGTCTTGATATCATGGGACAGCTCCGCCACCAGTTCTTTTTTGCTCACATTTGCAAGGTATTCATTTTCCCTTGCCCGTTGCAGCTCCTCCCGCATAATGTCAAAGCTTTCCGTAAACGCTCCGAAAAAATTGCCTTTCTCCATAGGCAGGGGGAAATCCAGATTACCCTTGGCTACTTCCGCCGCAAATGTCTTCAAAGTGGAAAAAGGACGGATAAAGCAATAATAAACCACTGCCAGTAAAAGCCATCCTCCAAGCAGAACTACAATACATACGGCCATGGAAGTTTTTCGCATCTGTGCCTTCCACTGATTTTGCAGACGGCTTTCCCTGTCCCAGATTATCTTTCCCACAATAACGCCATCCTTTTCATAATCCAGAACCACATTGCCGGAAGATATGGCTTCGTTCAGCCTGCCTTTATAATCCCCATCCGTCAAAAAAAGGAGACTGCAGTCGTACTCAGTCTCCAAATCCGTTCTTTCCATTCCCGTATCCGCTGCCCGGCTTATCGTTTTCAATTCCTTATTGTAATAAACCATGTCTAAAACTCTCTGCCCATCCCCGGCTGTTACCAGCCAGAAATAAGCCATGATCATTCCCATAAAAAGCGTAAAAGCCGCCGCCAGATATTTTATTTTCATTTTTAAATCTCCAGTAAATAGCCTGTTCCCCAGACCGTTTTAATCAATTCCGGATTGCCCGGGTCTTTCTCAAGTTTTTCACGCAGCCTGCGGATGTGCACGTTTAAGGTGCTGTCTCCAAAAAAGGCGTCTCCCCATACCTCATTGAAAAGCCTTTCCTTGGAAACAATGGTATTCCTGTTTTCAAAAAGGCACTGCAGGAGTTTAAATTCCTTTGCCTTCAGCTCTACCCTTTTTCCGTCAATAAAGGCGCAGAAAATGCTTTCGTCCAGACACAGCCTGTCCGTTCCGCCATCGTTAGCATTCTCTCCGGCTTTCCCGCTCTTATTCTCCGGGAAAGCTTTTCCGTCCTCTCCCACAGCCGTTTTACCGTTTCCCGGAAGGCGCTTTAAAACCGCCTTTACCTTCGCCAAAAGGATACTCAGGGTATAGGGCTTTTTGATATAATCATCCCCGCCGATATTCAAAGCAATGAGGACGTCCTCATCACTCTGTCTGGCACTGATAAAGAGAATGGGGATATCGGAATTCTCCCTTATGCTCTTGCAAAGGGCAAAGCCGCTTTCTTCCGACAGGTTAATGTCTAAAAGAAGCAAATCCACCTCATGGGTCCCAAGAAACTCCTTACAGGCCGCCGCATCCGTCACATAGGCACAGGATACATCAAATAGTTCAAAATATTCACATGTCATTTTTGCCAAATCGGCTTCATCATCCACAATCAGGCAGTTGTAGTGCATAAGCTTTCCGCCAGTCTTTCTATTTCCGCTTTGTTCTCTTCGCTTAAAGCAGACTTAACGGTAACAACCTGCTCTAAAACTTCCATATCCTTCATAGTCTCTAAAATTGCCCTCATCTGTTTTGCCGCAACAGGCGCCCAGCTTCCGTTTTCTATGAGAGCGACTTTTCTCTTCTGGTAATTCTTTGCCTTCAAATGATGCAAAAATTCTTCCATCCATGTAAAGATACCCGCATCATAAGTAGCCGCTGCCAGTACAATCCTGTCATAACGGAAAGCATCCTCTACGGCTTCCGCCATATCCTCACGGGCAAGGTCACAGACAACCACTTTTTCCGCGCCCTTTTCCCTCAGCTGCTCTGCCATATATTCAGCAGCCTTTGCCGTATTGCCGTGAATGGAAGCATAAG
>CAZZHJ010000259.1:0-2459 GCA_964653815.1 uncultured Lachnospiraceae bacterium | reverse complement strand
TTTTTTGAAATTTTTTTAGTTTTTTCTTCCAGCGTTTGTAACAGTTCAGACACCCCATTATTAAAGAATGGGAAATAAGCCAGTTATTGTATAACTGGTCTGCCTTTCATAAGAGCCATGATGCTTTGGTAGATGTTCATGCCCCGGCGCTTTACAGTTTCTATAAAACTCATAATCCTGCAGTACATTTCCCTGCCGGATGCGTTCCTGAATCCGCCTGCCATCTTATCACGGTTCTTACATATCCGAAGATCCTTTTCGCTCATGTTATTGCTGTAATAGACCCTGAAATCATACAAGAACAGCAGATGGTTTGCCTTATATTTCACAAGGCGGTTCAGAAGGGCTTTCTCTTCCTTCTTTGCCAGCCTTCCCCTGGTTTTCTTATTCGACTGGTATCCTTCTGCTATGAGCTCATCATAGCGCAGGCTGAACCGTTCCAGCTGTTCCCTGCGGAAGGCTGTGGTGCCACAGCGTTTCAGTTCATTCCGGGCATGGTTAAGGCCGTTGAGGAACATCTCCATATCATGACTCCACCTGTTTGCGGTTTCCTCCGTGTTCTTGCGCAGATAACGGCCCAGATGGACATTGCATTCCCCATGCCCTGTCCCGAAATGATACAGCGCAGTCTCGTGGTCATGAAGAAAAATGCCGCTGTGCCTGTAAAGGACCGGGAAACTGCCCAGGGTATCCAGGTCCTTCTTTTCGCTGCCGCAGTACAGAACGCTGTTTTCCGTGCTGAAATTCCTGATATAGGTCTGTTTCCCGTCCGTGCTGACAGTGGTTGCATCGGTACAGACCACAGCCGAATTCAAAATCTCTTCTTCAATGGCACGGCATGCCTGGCTGCAACGGTCACTGAAGGACCTGCAGAAGTTATAGACGCTTCCTTCCGAAATATCCAGGCTGTCACCTGAAAGGGAATTGAGAAACGTACAGATCCTGTCGTTGGCAACAACTCCCTCACTGTAAAGAAATGCCGCCACCGCTTTGATGCTTTCTCCATAAGTAACCTCCCCCTTCAGTTCGGGAGATACCTGGAATTTCCCTGCTTCATCTGCATGGATACGTATCTCTGTCGCTATTACATTCACATCAAGGTCCAGACGGTACCGGGTAATGAAGGGACGGCCCGGTGTTCCCACCTCTTCTATGCGGTGTTTGTAGATTCCCTTGTGGATTTTTTCTTCCACCGCCGCTTTGGACAGCCCGGAACCCTTATGCCCCTTCTGGGCTCCCGGTTTTCTGGAAGTGGGTTTTCTGTCACTGTATGTGTTGGCCGGCTTTACGTTTTCATCCTTTGACGGGGGAGTGGACGAGTTGGAACTGTCATTATTCAGTATCCTTTTCATGCGTTCATTATCATTACGCAGGAGAGTGTTTTCGTTTTCCAGTTTCCCGCATTTTTCTGTAAGGGCAGCATTTTCCTCCTTCAGGAAAGAGACTTCTTCACGCAGGGCAGTGTTTTCCCTGCGCAGGCTTACAGTCTCGCTGGTAAGGCTTTTGATCTCCTTATGGTTCTGCCTCTGTCCGGCTTCCAGGCTGTCAACCTTTGCCATGACTTCCATCAGCTGTTTGTAGAGATCTTTCTGATAATTGCCGCCCATAACGTTTCTCCTTCCTGAAATTCTGATATCATAAGTATAACAGAGTTTCAGGAAATAAGCGAATTCTCTTTCGGAAGGGATTCGGCATTTTGACTGTGGATAAGTTTCCTGACGCCGGGAATAAAAAAGCTGTAAAGACCGGAAAAACTTTATTAAGAGCTTTAATGGTGCAGTACAGGAAGAATGCAGCTGAAAGTTATCCACATTTTAAAGGTGTTTTTGAAAACAGGGCATTTTATCCACATTTCAGCCTGACAGAATCGGTATAGTGTTTCTAAAATTTCAGCACATTTTTTAAAGGGTGTCTGAACTGTTACGAAATTCAGAAGAATTTTGAAGAATTTTGTAAAAAAATGTTGACAAAAGCCATACGTTCCTATATAGTAATAGATGAATTCCCCTTTTATAGATGAAAGCACCCGCGATTCGTTCGTGAGTGCTTTCATCTTTTATAGTATTTGTTATAATTTTCCTGCTTCTGGTTGCTCCTGACTGACTCTGTTTCTCTCCAAAGTGTATTAATTGCTTTTGAATGTTTTTGATTCCTTCTGGCAATCCCAGTCATTTTTATCCCAGGATGTCCTGCCCTGTCTCACAGCGCATTTTCTCCATAAGGGGCTCCGGATCCGTCTCCAGCTGCAACATGGTATCGAAAGCGGAAAGTAACAGCCTGGGCTGTCTGTACCGGTTCATCTCCTCCGGCCTGTCCATATAAAGTTTAAAATGGTCCACCTGCCATACCAGCGCATCCGCCAAGGTATAACCGGCTACTTTATATTTGCATAAGAAGCTGCCATAATCATGGTAATAAGCAAGCTCCTGTAAAAGCCCCTCTGACCCGCTAATTCCCTG
>CAZZHJ010000258.1:0-2505 GCA_964653815.1 uncultured Lachnospiraceae bacterium | reverse complement strand
CCATACCGCCGGAAGTAAGGAATCTTCCTTCCTTCACAATATGATATCCGCATGACCAGATCTGGTTCTGTCCAACATCCGCCACATAAACCGCATCATCATCCATCTTTTCCGAAAGCATGGTAATAAATGCTGCCGGATCCACATAGCCCGGATGCTCCTTCCGCTTCGGCTCCATGGCAATGCGGTATTCATCCAGAGTTTTCCGCCATTCCTTGTAATCACTCTTAAATTCCTGCTCGTCCAGGTCTTCAAATATATGCTTTGCATCTCCTACAAGGGGAATGTTAGGCCCTACATTTTTACCGATTTCTGCCGGGTCTACATCAATATGTATCAATGTCTTATTATCAACGATTAAGTCAGGCTGGCTTACCGCACGGTCTGCCACCCTTGCTCCCACCATAATGATCAAATCCGCCTCATTCATGGCACGGTTGGCATAGGGCTTTCCGTTATTTCCTACCATTCCGTAATAGAGAGGGTGTCTGGTGGGCATTGCACCGATTCCCATCATGGTAGATACCACCGGAATCTGGTTTTTCTCGGCAAACTCCGCCAGATTCTTTCCTGCACAGGAGAGAGAAACCCCGCCTCCGGCACAGATAATGGGCTTTTCCGCTTTTTCCAGTTCTTTGACAACCTTTTTAATCTGCTGGATATTGCCTTTCACGGTAGGTTTATAAGTCCTTAAGAATACTTCTTCAGGATATTTAAACTTACTGATGGGGGCATTTTGTATGTCGATTGGTACATCAATTAACACCGGCCCTTTTCTTCCTGTTGTGGCAATATGAAAAGCTTCTTTAAAAATTCTCGGAATATCCTCTACATCCCTTACCAGATAAGAATATTTTACGAAAGACTCCACCGCCCCCGTAATATCCGCTTCCTGAAAAACATCGCTTCCCAAAAGTTCGCTGTTTACCTGACCGGAAATGCAAATCATGGGGATGCTGTCGGCAAATGCCGTAGCAATTCCCGTAATGAGATTGGTCGCACCGGGACCGCTTGTTACGGCGCATACGCCGATTCCGTCGGTTACCCTTGCCAGACCGCTTGCCGCATGGGCTGCATTCTGCTCCGTCCTTACCAGAATACTTTCAATATTAGATTCCAAAATGCTGTTATAAAAGGGACAGATAGCAACTCCGGGATAACCGAAAACTGCTTTTACCCCTTCTGCTTCCAGACATTTTACCATTGCGTCCGCACCTATCATTTTATTTCACCTAAACCTTTCTTTTATTAGCCAGTTATATATCAGTCTGTCACCGCTCTTTTATCAAATTTACCGACAGACTTTTACCGGACCTTCTTATTCATCACATAATTTCTGCGCCAGCTTTACCGCATCAGCCGCATCCCTGGAATAGCCGTCCGCACCGATTTCGTCCGCATATTCCTGGGTAATGACCGCACCGCCGATCATGACCTTGGCATCCAGCCCTTCCTGTTTAGCCAGTTCGATGACATTTTTCATCTCCTGCATGGTGGTAGTCATCAATGCCGAAAGCGCGATAATTCTGGCCCCGTTTTCCTTTGCCGCCCTGATAATTTCTTCCCTTGGCACATCTTTTCCCAAATCAATCACGGAAAAGCCATGGTTTTTTAACATTAGGGCTACCAGATTCTTACCGATATCATGAATATCACCTTTTACTGTCGCTATGACAATGGCAGGCATGGTAGAATCCTCTCCCTCCTCCTTTAATAAAGGCTCCAGATATTCAATGGATTTTTTCATGGTTTCCGCACTGGCAATCAGCTGAGGCAGAAAATATTTTCCACAGTCAAATAAATCGCCCACCTCTCCGATTGCCGGGAGCAATGCCTCATTCAAAATATCCTGGGGCGGAATGTTTTCTTCTATTGCTTTGCGGGTAAGTGAGAGAATATCCCTCTGCTTACCCTTCAGGACGGCTTCCTTCACCTGTCCCAGAGTTCCGCCTAAAGATGCCTGTTCTCCCTTTAAACCGCTTTCTCCGGATTGTCCCTGGTTATTTCCCACGGATTTACTCCCCGTACCGGAAGGCGCCAGGACTGCACCGGGATTTTCCTTTAAGAAGCTTTCCCTGGCTTCTTTTACTGCATTCATTCTTTCTATATAGGCAATATCGCTTTCTTCCTTTGCCATGAGCAAGTCCGCAGACAATGCCGCATGCACCAGCATTTCCTGATTGGGATTGGCAATTGCCATGGTAAGTCCCGAATGGATTGCCATGGTTAAAAAAGCGCTGTTTACATTCATTCTTTCAGGAAGCCCGAAGGAAATATTGGATAAACCGCAGATGGTTGCAATTCCCAAATCCTTGCAGTATCTGATAGTTTCCAATGTTTCTATGGCTGCCTTAGGATTAGCCGCAACGGTGGCTACTAGCCCGTCCACAACAATATCATCCTTTGTCATGCCAAGCTCCAGAGCCCTGTCCAAAATTTTATGTATAATCTCCTTCTTTTCCTCTAAGTCCTTGGGAAGTCCCGCATCGGACAAAGGCAGAAGAA
>CAZZHJ010000257.1:0-2507 GCA_964653815.1 uncultured Lachnospiraceae bacterium | reverse complement strand
ATAACGAAGACCCCAACCAGAATGAAAATGCCAAATTTATCAGTGTTGTAGAGACGCTGACAGACGAATTTATGGATATGGGAAAGAAGACCACAGGAAGCAGCGTGGGGACCGGCGGCATGAATACCAAATTAGAAGCTGCAAAAATCGCCACTAGCGCAGGGGCGGATATGATCATTGCCAATGCCGATGATATGCGTATCATACACCGGATTATGGACGGCCGGGAAATCGGAACATTTTTTAAGGCACATAAGGATGAGAATTTTTATCTTGCGGACTATGTTGCCGCCATGGAACATATATAGAAAGAGCGGGAAAGGAAGAACAGGCTCGCTTGATTGCATTGATATTCAGGAGAAAGACGGAACAATTACGAATATGAGTGAGAAAATTGGAAAAAAGAAGCGTCAAAGAAATAAGATGAAAGACCTGCGGGATGCCCTTTCGGAAGATGAAATACTTAATTTGGGATACACGATTATGGAAAAAACGGTAGCCCATTATGATTTCAGAAAGGCGAAAAATATTCTGGTCTATATGCACACGGGCAGCGAGGTCAGGACGGACGGCATCATTGCATACGGGCTGATACTGGGGAAAAAGGTTTATGTCCCCAGGGTTAAGGAAAAGAAAATGGAATTTCACGAAATCAAGAGCATAAAAGAATGTGAGCCGGGTTCTTTTGGAATTTTAGAGCCGCCGGATGATACGTCGGTTTTTGAGTTTGATGATGAAATGGAAAAGGAAGATACGTTGATGATTCTGCCGGGTCTGGCTTTTGACGGGAAGGGAGGACGTCTGGGCTACGGAGGCGGTTTTTATGACCGGTATCTGGCAGAACATCCAGGCTGTATCAAAATGGGAATTGCCTATGATTTCCAGTTCGTCAAGAAAGTTGTTAAGGACAAACATGATATTCCTGTGGATATTTTGATAACAGATCAAAGAATTATGCTGAATGAAGAAGGAGAATGAAATGACCGATTTAAAATTCCTTGGAAAAAGGGCAGTAAAAGCAAAATATGAAATGCAGATGCTTGATACCAAAACCAAAAATGAAGTATTATTAAAGGTGGCAGAACGTCTGCTTGCCGACAGGGATGCCATTCTTTCCGCCAATTTGGAAGATATTAAAAAAGGAGAGGAAAACGGGATGCATCCGGGGTTGGTTGACAGGCTGCGTCTGACGGATGCAAGACTTGAAGCCATGGCGGAAGGGCTTAAGCAGATTGTGGATTTGCCTGACCCTGTAGGAGAAGTGCTTGATACCATTATCCGTCCTAACGGACTTGAAATCAAAAAAGTAAGGGTTCCTTTAGGGGTAATCGGCATTATTTATGAATCCAGGCCCAATGTGACGGCGGATGCATTCGGATTGTGTTTTAAAGCAGGAAATGCAGTGATTTTAAAAGGCGGTTCCGATGCCCTTGCTTCCAATATTGCTATTACGACTTCCATCAGGGCTGCCTTGAAGGAAAACGGCGTTTCTGAGGATGCGGTTTTACTGATTGAAGATACGGACAGGGAAGTTGCCAGACAATTTATGAAAATGAATGAATATGTGGATGTACTGATTCCAAGGGGAAGTGCGGGACTAATCCGCACGGTTGTGGAAAACAGCACCGTTCCTGTCATAGAAACAGGCAGCGGAAACTGTCATATTTACGTGGATAAAGACGGTGACATTCAGAAGGCTGTTCCGATTATACTCAATGCAAAGACCCAGAGAATCGGTGTCTGCAACGCTTGTGAATCTCTGGTAGTCCATAAGGACATCAGCAAAGAACTTCTGCCGGTTTTATCTAAGGCATTAAAGGAAAAACAGGTGGAAATTCGGGCGGATAAAGCCGCCATGGCATTGATTGACGACTGCGTTGAAGCCACGGAGGAGGATTTTGCCACAGAATATCTGGATTATATTATTTCTGTGAAAACTGTTTCCGATGTAACGGAAGCAATCGAGCATATCAACAGAAACAATACCAGACATTCGGAAGCGATTATTACGGAAAATAAAGAAACCGCGGAGCGCTTTTTGCGGGGAGTGGATGCGGCGTGTGTCTATGTCAACGCTTCCACCCGCTATACAGACGGATTTGAATTTGGATTCGGTGCGGAAATCGGCATCAGTACACAGAAACTTCACGCCAGAGGCCCCATGGGCCTGCCGGAACTGACTTCTTATCAGTACCGGATTGTGGGAGACGGACAGGTACGTCCTTAAGCGGACATCATACAACAATGCAACAGTGAGAGGAGCTGCAATGAACGAGGCAGAAATTCAATATCAGTACATAGAACAAGCCAAAGGAATCTTAGAGGAAAAAGCAAAAAAAGCAGGCAGGAAGCTTACCTGCTGCGTCCAGACATTTGGCTGTCAGATGAATGCCAGGGATTCGGAAAAACTATCGGGTATTTTACACGCTATAGGCTTTGAAGAAACGGAGAATGAAGATGCCGACCTGGTCATCTACAATACCTGTACGGTACGGGATAACGCCAAT
>CAZZHJ010000256.1:0-2535 GCA_964653815.1 uncultured Lachnospiraceae bacterium | reverse complement strand
CCGGGTAACGGATCACCGTATTAATCTGACCTTATATAAACTGGATAAGATTATGAACGGGGATATCCAGGAAATTCTCGACGCCCTCATTGCTGCCGACCAGGCGGCAAAGCTGGCAAAAATGAATGATAATTAATGAATTTCGGGAAAATGCAACTGCCGGTTGTCAAATTTCCTAGGGCACTTGCTGGTTGTCAACCGGTTTTTAGGCTAAAGTATTCATGACGATATCGTTTGAAAAGGGCAAATATGCGATGCCGGAATCAATCCGGTACAGACAACGAAAGGAATGAAAATCAATGACTTTGGCGGAAAAAATAGCGCTTCTGAGAAAACAGAAGGGCTGGTCACAGGAAGAACTGGCGGACAAAATGGATATTTCCAGACAGTCCGTAAGTAAATGGGAAAGCGGACAATCGGTTCCGGATTTGGACAAAATTATCAAAATAAGTGATATCTTTGCCGTAAGCACGGACTATCTTTTAAAAGAAGAAGGGGAAACAGAGGAGTTTGCGTCCAGACAGGGAGCGGGCTCTGATGAAGAAGAGCCGGTACGGAGTGTTTCTATGGAAGAAGCCGATGGGTTTATGGCACTTACAAGGAAGTTCGCAAATATAAGAGGAATCGGGACGGGACTGTTTGTACTGTCCCCTGTTTGTCTGCTTATTTTGGGAGGAATGTCAGAATTTGACAATGGTGTCATATCCGAGGAAATGGCGGCAGGACTAGGGCTTATTATCCTTTTGCTGATTGTTGCCATAGGAGTCGTGATTATGCAAATGACAGGCATGCAGCTTTCCAAATATGAATATCTGGAGAAAGAAAAAATCTCTCTGGGATTTGGTGTAAAAGAACAGGTGATTAAAAAGAAAGAGGAATTTGAGAAGTCTTACCGTATCGGTGTATGTGTGGGGATTGTATTAATTTTTCTGGGCATTATGCCTTTAATGGCAGCGATAGCAAGGGATAAAGAAGATATGTTCCTTGTTTATAGTATAGGGATTATTCTTTTGAGTGTTGCCATCAGCGTTTATTGCTTTGTGCGGTTTGGAAGCATCTGGGAAAGCTATGAAAAGCTGCTGCAGGAAGGCGATTATACAAAGGAAAAGAAGGAATTAAAGCAGGGCGATTCAGTTTTTTCTACTGCATACTGGTGCATCGTGACAGCTGTTTATCTGGGCATAAGCTTTATTGGACCTGATTTGAGTGGTTGGATGAGAAAATCGGAAAAGATAGAATTTATGAGATGGAAATGGGGAAACTGGGGCACAAGCTGGATTATCTGGCCTGTCGCTGCCGTACTTTTTGCAGCACTGAAAGCTATATTTCATGGAATACGTGAAAGCAACAGGACAGATAAAACCATATAAATACAATATAAAACAGAATAGAAATAAGGAATCATGCGGTTTAACGATGTTCTCCTAAGAAAATCAGACCTACGGTTCCGGGACCGGAATGTGCGCCGATGCTGGGACCGATGGGCTGAATCAGGAAATCGTTGTAACCGTATTTTTCTTCTATGATTTTTTTAAGATACAAAACATCTTCCTCACAGTCGCCGTGAATCAGGCCGATAGTCAGCTGTTTCTGGCGGAATTCTCCAAGATATTCCTCCATAAGGTTCGCCATGGTCTGTAAGGATTTGTTACGGCCTCTGGTTTTGGAAAGGGCTACCAGCTTACCTTCCTCATTAATCCGGAGAATGGGCTTTATATTGACCAATGTGCCCACCATGGCGCTGGTCTTGGAAAGGCGTCCGCCGCGGTAAAGATAGTTCAGGTCGTCTACAGTAAATAAGGTGCAGATATGGGGAACAAGTTCTTCAATGACTTTTGCGGTCTCCTCCAGGCTTTTACCTTCTTTCTTCAGTTCCACAGCCTTCATGATCAGAATACCTTCGCCTAAAGAAGCAGCAAGGGTATCTACGACAATGACATTTGTGTCAGGAAACTCTTCCGTGATTTCTTTGGAAACCATCTGGACGTTTCCGCAGCCGCCACTTAATGCGGAGGAAAAGCTGATATGCAGAATGTCCTTCCCTTCTTTGGCATAGGCGCTGAATTTTTCTTCTATTACGGCAGGATTGCTTGCCATGGTGCCTACTTTTTTTAGATTTCTCATTTCATCATAAAATTCTTTGTAGCTAAGTTCTTTTCCGTCTCCGAATACTTCTTCGTCTACGGTATAATAGTGAGGAATGACACAGATGTCATTCTCTTTGATATAATCTGCAGGCAGGTCGCAGTTGCTTTCTGTGGAAATAATAAAGTCTTTCATTTGGGATAACTCCTTTGTGGTTTTTGTTGGTAAAAGTATAGCATGATGGACGGAAAAGGGGAAGAAAAAAATGGAGGAGAGTTTTCCGCAGGATATGGTACTGGCAGCACAGGGTCAGGGCGGGACGGAAGAAATCAATTACTTTTCACAATCGTACTTAAAACCGGATTTTTCTAACAGTCCGCAAAGGGGAATGGCATTTTACGGGGACGCGTCAATGCGGCATCCGTGCCGCAGAGACGCTTAACAGCCCGT
>CAZZHJ010000255.1:0-2537 GCA_964653815.1 uncultured Lachnospiraceae bacterium | reverse complement strand
ATATATTGCTATAGCATATTACGAACTATAAACAACTATTTAATACTAAATCTTAAAGAGCATCAACCAGTTTCTTTAATGCTGCTTCTGCCTCATCAGGAAGCTTGTCATAGCCGTCTTTCTTAGTTGCGAAATCCTGAACAGCTTTTACACGGGTCTCCATAGCAGCCTTTAACTGTCCAACATAGGAAGCATCCTGTAAATTGGGAGTAAAGTCAGCTGTTTTGCCGTCCCACTCTGTCATGATTTCGATATCTTCGAAAGGTCCCCACTGCTCGAATTTAGCTTTTCCTTCAACGATTGTCTCAAGAATGCCTAATGTATCAGCAGGTTTAACCTTTGTTCCCATGAAGTCACCTGTGTTAACGATGTAGCAGTCTACATTCTTCTCTTCTACTAATTTTTTGAACTTCTCATAGTCATTAACCAGAGGATAGGTTCTGAAAGGATTAGCATAAGGTACGATACGGATTGCATTTAAGTCTGTACCAGCTGCAACACGCTCTGCAGTAGAGGTCTTTGTTGCAAGTGTAGCGCCCATTACGGAAGCTAATGCAGAACCTTTTAATTTTACTACCGGAGGAATGGTAGGGTCTTTCATAATCCAGAAAATAGCGTTAACCGGAGATTCAATCTTGTCTACACGGTTAGGAGACCATAATTTGGATTTGATAGCACGGCCGTTACCATTTCTGATATCCTCTGTTACTAACTGAATCTTTGCTTCGGAATCCAGTGTACAGGAGCAGTTCTGAGCGGATAATAAGTATTCGTTGTCAGGGCATCCTGTAGGATAATCGGATGTTTTATCGAAATAAGTAGGCTCCAAAGCGATGGATGCACAAGTATCGGAGTTGATAATAAATGCATCATCGTGAAGAACTTTGATTGCAGGATATTTTCCGCCATGTTTTGCATGTGTTAATGTGGATTTTCCGGATCCGGATAAACCGTAAACAGATGCAACGAAGTGGGAACCGTCTGCTAATGTATATTCTTTCTGTCCGCCGTGGCAGGAAGCATAGCCGTTTCTGTTAGCAAGTGCCCAAGCCATGGTCAGTGTGCCTTTTTTATGCTCTCCAAAGTATCTCATACCAAGGATTGCAGCACAGTTTTCGTTTGTATCAAAGTAGCAGAGAGTCAGAGGATCGCTTAAGCAGCTGTAATCAACGTCAGGTCTCTCGCCGGGAATCCACTGGGGATCGGAGAAAATATAAATGTCAGGCTCATTTCCATCGCCTACAGGTTTGGATGTTTTGTACATCTTTACGTACTCATCGGACATATACTGGAAGTTTAACATCCAGTTGTAAAGGATGTTCTCCTCTCCTTCCGGAATCAGAAGGTGTGCCTTTACCATAAATTCAGGGTCAAGACCGATGAAGCATTCTGCATGGTACATTGTTTTCCAACGTGTCTCATAGATCGCATCCATAATAACTTTGTCCAGCTTTACATCATCAACGCCGGGCTCGCCTTTGATACGGCGTGCTGCAGCATAACGACCTGTAACTGCACCATCATTGAATAATAAAACCTTTGCATCTTTTTCAAGACCGAATGTCTCGCCGTCCTTAATGGGCATATCTGTTACAACAGTACCCGGAGAGTTTTTAGCTAATTCGTATGCTTCTTTTAATGTGTTTACTTTTACTACGTTGTTTCCGTAGAAAGCAGCTTCGATGATGGAACGTGTCTTGGAAAAACCAACTTTTCCTTTTCCGATCTCATCAATTGGATAGTATGCTTTTGTTGACATTCAATTGTCCTCCTTGATTTGTATTTTTTACCGTTATAAACGGCTTATGACTAATTCGTACAGGTAATTTAACCTCGTACACCTTTTGTATTATCTCAAAAGGAATTTAAAAAGTCAATAATCTATCATGGAAAAGAATAGAAAAATATCAGCGTACCGATGCCTCTTCTTCCATAATCTCTTTTGTCGCCGAACAGCCAATCCGATCGCATCCCGCCTCAAGAAACGCTTCCGCAGCTTCCTTTGTCCTGATGCCTCCCGCAGCCTTTATCCTGACAGCACCTCCGATATATTCTTTCATCAGATGGATATCGGGAAGCTCTGCACCCGCCGTGCCGAATCCGGTAGAGGTTTTGATATATTCCGCTCCCGCATCCGTAACCGCCCTGCACATGGCAATCTTCTCTTTTTCTGTCAGATAACAGGTTTCTATAATGACCTTTACCACATGATTCAAGCATTCCCTTTTCACGCTGATGATTTCCTGTATTACCTTATCATAATCCCCGTTTTTGACATCGGAAATATTAATGACCATATCGATTTCTTTTGCACCGTCCTCCAGCGCCTGCCTTGCCTCTGCCACCTTTGCCTGAGTCACGCTGTAGCCTAAGGGAAAACCAATAACCGTGCAGATATTCAATTTATCCCCATACTTCTGGTGTATCCTCTTAACATAGCACGGTGGAACACATACCGATGCAGTCCCAAACTCTATGGCTTCATCGCATAATTTTACGATATCCTCCCATGTGGCAAACGCCTTTAATTGTGTATG
>CAZZHJ010000254.1:0-2539 GCA_964653815.1 uncultured Lachnospiraceae bacterium | reverse complement strand
CACAAGGGATTTAATGAAATATGTAAAGGGACCTGATTTCCCTACAGGCGGCATTGTCTGCAACAAAGATGAGCTTTTGAGTATTTACGAAACAGGCAGCGGTAAGATCAAGCTGCGCGGCAAGGTAGCTGTGGAAAAAGGGAAAAACGGCCATGTCAATATTGTGATTTCCGAGATTCCATATACAATGGTAGGCGCCAATATTTCCAAGTTTTTAATGGATGTGGCGGCTTTGTCCGAGAGCAAAAAGACCAATGATATCGTGGACATTACCAACCAGTCCGGTAAAGAAGGTATCCGCATTGTCATTGAGTGCAAGCGGGATACGGATACAGAGCAGTTTATCAATATGCTTTATAAAAAGACAAAGCTGGAAGATACCTTCGGCGTCAACATGCTCGCTGTGGCGGACGGAAGACCGGAGACTTTGAGCCTTGCCCAGATTTTTAAACATTGTGCCGACTTCCAGTTTGAGGTTGCCACGAGAAAATACCAGAACCTTTTAAACAAAGAACAGGAAAGAAGAGAAATTCAGGAGGGTCTCATTAAGGCATGCAATCTGATTGACCTGATCATTGAAATCTTAAGAGGCTCTAAAGACCGTAACATGGCGAAAGAATGTCTTGTTCACGGTGTTATAGACGGTATTAAATTTAAATCCAAGGAATCCAAGATTATGGCAACCCAGCTTTTGTTTTCCGAAAAGCAGGCCAATGCCATACTGGAAATGCGCTTGTACAAATTAATCGGCTTAGAGATTAATGCGCTGATAAAAGAGCATGAGGAAACTATGGCGAATATTTACCGTTATGAGGATATCCTTGCCAGCCATTCTTCCATGACCCAGGTGCTGATTCAGGAGCTGGACAGCTTTAAAAAAGAATTTTCCGCCAAAAGGAAAACAGAGATTACCAATGCGGAGGAAGCTGTTTACATTGAGAAGAAGATGGAAGAGATGGACGTATACTTCCTGATGGACCGTTTCGGCTATGCAAGAAGTATCGATACAGCAACCTTTGAGAGAAATAAGGAAACGGCAATTGCTGAAAACAGATATGTATTTTCCTGTAAGAATACGGGAAAGGTATGTATCTTTACGAGACAGGGCCAGATGCATACCATCAAAGTGGCGGACCTGCCCTTTGGCAAGTTCCGGGACAAGGGCATTCCGGTAGACAATGTCAGCAATTTCCAGTCCGATAAGGAAAATATTATTTTTGCATGTTCCCAGAGCGATGTGAATCTGTACAGGATGATATTTGTCACAAGCCAGTCCATGTGTAAAATTGTGGATGGCGGTGAGTTTGATGTGGCAAAGAGGACTGTAGCAGCTACAAAGCTGGCCGATAATGATGAACTGGTCAGTGTACAGATGTTGATTGATAAGCGCAATGTGGTCATGCAGACAAAGGACGGTTATTTTCTGCGTTTTCCCATTGAAGAGATTCCCGAAAAGAAAAAGGGCGCTGTTGGCGTGCGGGGCATGAAGCTTTCTGCCGGCGATTATGTGGAAAATGTATATTATACGCAAAACGCCGTAGAGTGTGTTGTCGAATACAAGGAAAAGCAATTGGAATTAAATAAAATTAAGCTCGGCAAACGTGACAGCAAGGGAACGAAAGTACGTGTTTAATGGTTTGGAGTGATTTATGAGAGTCATTGCAGGAACTGCTCGGAGTCTGAAACTGTCCACGCCGGAAGGAATGGACACAAGACCCACAACGGACAGGATCAAGGAAACATTGTTTAATATGATTCAATTTGATATTCAGGGAGCCTGTTTTCTGGATTTGTTTGCAGGCAGCGGAGGAATCGGTATCGAAGCCTTAAGCCGCGGGGCGAAGGAAGCGGTATTTGTAGATAACGGAAGAGAAGCCTGTAACTGTATTTCTGAAAATCTCAAGCACACCAGGCTGGAGACTTCCGGGACGGTATATAAGCAGGATGTGTTTGTGGCATTGACCACAATGGAATACCGGAAGAAATTTGATGTGGTTTTTATGGATCCGCCCTATCACAAGGAGCTGGAGCAGAGAGTGTTGGAATATTTTACCACATCTTCCCTTGCGGATGAGAATACCCTGATTATTTTTGAGGCAGCTTTGGATACGGAGCTGGACTTTTTGGACAGGCTGCCCTATGAGATAGTAAAAATCAAGCAATATAAGACAAATATGCATGTGTTTGTAAAAAGGAGCGCTTAAAGATGAAATCAGCAATATATCCCGGCAGTTTTGACCCAGTTACTTATGGACATTTGGATGTAATTCAAAGAGCAGCAAATATTTTTGATGAATTAACGGTCAGCGTATTGCATAATGTTGGCAAGACTGCATTGTTTTCTGTGGAAGAACGTGTTAAAATGCTAGAAGAGGCTACAAAAGATATGCCTAATGTAAAAGTAGATTCTTTTAGCGGACTTCTGATTGATTATGCTAGAAGTAAAAATGTCGGTGTTGTTATAAGGGGATTGCGGGCCATAACCGATTTTGAATACGAACTGCAGATTGCCCAGACGAACGGCAAGTTTTCCAACGGA
>CAZZHJ010000253.1:0-2543 GCA_964653815.1 uncultured Lachnospiraceae bacterium | reverse complement strand
ATTGGCAGGCAGTATCAGAAAGAGAGGTAGAGCATGATAGAATTAGTGAAAATGAGCCTCAAATTGCTGTTAAGAAATAAAGGATTTTTGTTTTTCCTTATAGCCACACCCGTATTATCAACATTTATTCTGAGTATAAAAATGGATGATCATACAATTTATGTTGATGATTCGGACAAGGAAGTTATTCTGGAATTAAAGGGTTATACGGATAAGGCGGTTTATACGGGGGATACATCGGCGTGTATCATAAAAGTATATGATGCATCAAACTCGGAATTATCGGAATATGTATTAAATCAAATGGCAGCAGTCGGTATGTTTTCGGTTTGCCGTGCCGACGTCAGCGGCCTGAGTGAGGAAGAGGTAGACGAAATTGCAAAAAAGGATGCTTTTGACGATAGGGCAGGAATGTTGCTTTATCTGAAAGAAGATTTTGATGAGGCGGTATTAGATGGCGCATGGGAACAGAGTGTGAAACTGTATGTTGTATCAGAAGATGAACGTCAGGAAATTTTTGTGACCGAGCTTACGGATTTGTTTGCCAGAATAAAACAGGTGCAAAGCTTTGTCGGCAATGACATAACTGCGATGCTGGAGATGCTTGCAGACATTCAAGGAAAACTGCCTAAAAAAAATATAGTAAATCTGGCAGGCAGAGAAGAGATTGCGCTAACCCAACAGCAAACAAATCAACGGACTCAGATTGGTTATGCATTTGCTTTTATCACTTTAGGATTTTTATTTTGCGGCGTCTGCGTGGCACATTCCGTCATTGAGGAGCAGAATAACAAGGTGTTTACCAGAGTTATGCTGACAAAGTTAAGCAGCAGGGACTATTTTATATCCAAATTTGTGGTAGCGGTTGTCATCTGTGTGATGCAGACCCTGGTACTTGCAGTATGTTTATCCTTTATTAAGGGGCTGGATGTGGGAATGGGCATCATGAGTTTTCTTGTGCTAATCTTCCTGTTAGGCCTGATATTTGGCACATTAAGTCTTTTGCTGGGAGTAGTTCTCGGAGATGTTATGAGTTCTAATTACGCAGTATTCTCCATTTGGAGTATTTCGGCATTGCTGGCAGGGCTGTACTTCCCGCTGGATGATACGACGAAGGCGCTGAAAACACTTTCTTATCTTATGCCTCAGAAATGGTTTATGGATGCATCGGAATTATTGTTAATAGGGGACAAAAACGCCTATTCCATGTTATTATGTGTTACAGCGGCCTACTTAATTATTATTATCAGCGTAGGCGGTGTGGGACTGAAAGTCAAATACCACAAGGACAGTATCTGATTAATAGAAAGGAACGGCGCATGGAAGAACGATTCAGGGAATCCTATTTTGTCCTGCTTCGAATTGCATTATTGCTGATATTGGAAATATATATTGCTTTATCTCAGTCTGTATTGACAGGGGCATCTGTAAAGGTGCTCCTGATTCTTGCGTTATTTATCGGAGTGATTGCAGGAAAGGAACTGGTGGAACGCCGGGTGCAGATTTTGCTTTTGGGAGCGGCAGGAGTTCTATTCCTTTTTATCATATTTACACTGGGGACAGCCTTTACTTTGTTGGGTATTTTCTTATGTTATGAAATATTAACCTGCTTCAGGCCCAGGCTGTTATGGTACTTGATTCCTTTGGGATTTGCCTGTATACCCGGCGCTATAGAAGTCCCCATACAGCTGATGATTGCTGTTTTAATGGGAATTATTTACTGTCAGCATGATTTTGTGGTGGAATCCTATCGGAAACAGACGAAAGAAGATACCATTGCAGAACAGGAATTGAAGCACAGTATGAGCCGAAGGGAACATGAAATGCAGGAGGCGGTTCAAAAGGGCTTGTTGATGGCGGAAAATCAAATGCTGGAGGAGAGGGCGGAGCTTTCTCAGACCCTGCATGATAAGCTGGGGCATAATATTAACGGCTCCGTATATCAGCTGGAAGCAGTGAAGGTGCTGATGGAAAAGGAACCGGAAACCTCCAGGAAAATGATACAGGCAGTCATTGACCAGCTTCGCAGCGGAATGGATGAGATTCGGGTCATTCTCAGAAAGGAGCGTCCCAAGAAGTACAAGCTTGCAATATTGCAGTTGGAAAAATTATGTGAAGACTGCATGTTAAAGGGAGTAGAGGCGGAACTGGTCACAGAGGGAGAAATGAAGGAGATTCCCGAGAAATATCTGGAGGTTATTCTGGATAATGCTTATGAAGCGGTTTCCAATTCCCTGAAATATGCAAAGTGCAGTAAAATCAAAATCAGCGTGCATGTACTACATCAAATGGTACGCTGCAGTATATCGGATAATGGCGTGGGCTGTAGTGAAGTGATTGACGGAATGGGAATTTCGGGTATGAGAAAAAGAGTGCGTGAGGTCAACGGCATTCTGGATTTTGAGACAGAGGCGGGATTTGCAATCAATATGTTGCTGCCCTTATAGGAAGGTGTGTGGATATGGATAAGATTAAGATTATTATTGCTGAAGACAGTGATTTTGTAAGAGACGGAATGCGGATCATATTGGATGTGGATGAAG
>CAZZHJ010000252.1:0-2602 GCA_964653815.1 uncultured Lachnospiraceae bacterium | reverse complement strand
ATGGTAAAAAGTGCGGAGGAAAACGGGATGCGGGTGTATCCCTGCGGGGAAGGGGATTATCTTTCCGAGTACGGGGCGGACTGCAGCGGCTGCATGAGCAAAGAGGTAATAGAGCGGTCAATCGGTCAGAGCCTCTCGGTGCCAAAAGGGAAAAAGCCGGCCAGAGAAGGCTGTACATGTCTTTTGGGAAGCGATATCGGTATGTACAACACTTGCGGACACGGCTGTCTGTACTGCTATGCCAATTATGACAGAAAGTGCGTGGAAGCAAATATGGCAAGGCATGATGTTTCGTCGCCTCTTTTAATCGGCAATCTGAGGGAAGGCGATGTGATCAAACAGGCGGAGCAGGAAAGCTGGCTGGACGGACAGATGAAAATGTTTTTATAAAGGACAAAAGAAAAAGAGGGATGGAAATGTTTGAAAAAAAGGAATACATATACAGTGAAACCATGGGAGTCTGTAAGGTGGCGGATATTGTAAAGCTTTCCCCTAATAACCGTTTCGGGGAACCAATATGGTATTACCAGCTGAAATCCGCATTTGATAGTAGCAAGGTAGCCTACATTCCGGTTGAAAGCCATCAGGTCAGCCTGCGTTCTCTCATAACGAAAGAGGAAGCGGAAGGGGTTTCGCCGGAAGAGTTGGAAAAACTGGACGAAAAGAGAAAAGCCGAGATCCGTTTTGTGCTGGAAAAGGCGGAAGGCGCGAAGAAGAAATAGAGGCTGTGGAAGAGAAACAGGTGCAGGATATGGATAAGTTAAAGATAATAGGACGGATTCATACGGATTTCCCGGAGAAGTTCGGCATCCCCAGACAGAGCGGACTGGTAAAAGGCGCTTTGGGGACGGTGGTCTTTGAGCCGGAGTACCGCAGCAAAGAGGCTTTCCGGGGATTAGAGGGATATTCCCATATCTGGATTTTGTGGGGATTTTCCAAGGCGGAAAGGGAAAACTGGTCGGCAACTGTCAAACCGCCCAGGCTGGGAGGAAAGAAACGGATGGGTGTATTTGCTACCAGATCGCCTTTCAGACCCAATCCTATCGGGATGTCTGCGGTAAAGCTGGAAGAAATTGTAATGGACGAAAAGCTGGGTCCCATATTAAAGGTATCGGGCGTAGATATGCTGGATGGGACGCCGGTCTATGACATTAAGCCTTATCTGCCTTATGCGGACAGTTATAGTGAGGCTGCAGAGGGATTTGCCGGGGAAGTGTTTGAGCACCGGTTAGAGGTGGAATTTCCTGAAGAGCTTTTATTAAAAGTGTCCGTAGAACACCGGGAAAGCCTGAAAGAAATTTTGAGTCAGGATCCCAGAACCGCTTATATTGATGATGAAGAGCGCATTTGGGGCATTGCCTACGGAGGCGTGAATGTGCGTTTCAGGGTAAATGGGAATAGGGTAAAGGTCTGTGAGGTGGAAGAACTGTCTTCACACACGCTGTAAATGACATTAAATCCCGTATGCTTTTGCTAAAAGCAATATAGAAACTTTATGAATTTAGGCAAAATAAGGATTATTAACTTATAACAAATAGGAGTACATACTGCCGGCATACTTTTCATCTAATGTTTGTTTGCTTGTAAAAGTACAATGTATTTCTTGCTTATATATATTATATTTGTCATAGGGCTTTATTATATTTGTTATAGTTTTATTTATCATTTCGTTTACACCATCTGAACAATGCTTCTCCATTTGCTCGTCTGTTTGGTAAAAAACATGAATTCCTTCGAAGACAATTTCTATCCTCCATATATCTTTGTGATAAATTGATTTAATTTGTTGTTCTGCCTGTCTCAAAGTTCTTTTGGCTATTTCATCTCGAATCGTATCATAACAAACAAAAACATTTTCCGGATTTTGATACTTAATATGACAATTATATTGCATAGCCAATTCGGAAAACTTATTTCTGATTTCACACTGCTTTACAGTATCATAATTTACTCCATTATGCATCTTTCGTTGCTCTTCATATCCAAAAAGAACTGCTTTAAGTCGGATAAGTCCATTATTAGTAGTATCACATATATAATCGTAAAGTTCTATTTCGTATTTATCATAAAACCATTCTTGCAGGTCACTTAATATGGGAGATGGTTTAATTTTCTTTTCTATTAATTTTATAATGTGATTATAGTCCTTTTCATCTAAAAACATTACATGTTTACCTCTGCAATTTGTTGTTTTTTCTGATGATTATTTATATTAATGTGGCTATGCTTTTAACATAGCCACATTGTGCAATCACTCTACATGTGATTACAACGCTATTACCACTTCCACTTAATGGTAGGACTCACCTTTAATATAATATTATCATACTTTTTGATTTGGTCAATAGAATTGAAATTATTGAGATAAAGGCAGATTCCAAATAGAAATCAATTCCGGTATGCCATGGCTTACCTTGAATATACTGACATTTTTCAGACAGTAAATGACCAGCATGAAAAGGAGGGAGGAAGGTATTTAGTGAAGATTTGATAGAAATAAGAGTGTGATTGTGATATGCTGTTAGTGATATAAATCGGAATTTTTGACAAAACGGAAGGAGATTCATATGAAACGTGATATAGCTAAAGAGATATATAAGCA
>CAZZHJ010000251.1:0-2606 GCA_964653815.1 uncultured Lachnospiraceae bacterium | reverse complement strand
TCATGGATTCCCATTGCGTAAGACCCGAACTTCAACGCCACTTATAAAGGGCAGCCATAAAAGCAAAAACCCTCTGCCGGCCAACACCCCTGCTAAAGCGGATTGCAGGTACAAGGCTCCGCTACTGCCCCGGCTGCACGGTAAGTCCTAGTATACTTGTTTTTTATTAAAAAGTCAATGAACCCGCAATCTTTTGAAAAAGCTGCTCAGCACTTCCGAGCATTCCTTTTCTAATACTCCCCGTCTTACTTCAACCTGATGATTAAATTCCTTCATCTGCAAAATATTCACTATAGAACCGCCGCATCCTGCTTTGGGATTCATGCACCCCATTACTACACGTGGAATTCTTGCCTGGACAATAGCTCCAGCACACATCTGGCAGGGCTCCAGTGTCACATACAAAGTGCAGTCCTCCAGCCTCCAGTCATTCAATATCTTGCTAGCCTTTCTGATTGCCCTAATCTCGGCATGGGAAAGGGTACTGTGATCCGTATTCCTCCGGTTATATCCCCTTGCTATGATCCTGCCACTCTTTACAATGACACAGCCTATGGGAACCTCTCCTATTCTTGCCGCTTTTTTTGCCTGTTTTACAGCTTCTTTCATATATTCAGAATCCATGGCATCCTGCTCTTTTTCTCTCCGCTTCTCTTCTTCTATAGCTTCCGCCCTCCGCTTAAGGCGCGCCAGGCGGCGCCTTTCGGATTTGGTAAGCATATCAAATTTCCGGGAAAGTTCTTCAATTTCCTTCTGTATATTTTCCATTTATCTTCATCTCTTTCGCCGGGTATAATAATACCCAAAAGTTCCGTTACCCGTTTTTTCTCCTTCTCTCGCCGGTTCAAAATCGGGGAATCCAAACATAGCTGCTACCATTTGCTCTCTCTCATAATAATTGCCAGGCACTCCCAGCCTGGGTTCTTCTTCCGTTTCATCAATCATAATATGCCCATAGTTGTAATATCCGTGAAGCAGAAAGCTATTATGGAGATATTCCCGAAACAGCAATTCTTCCTCCAGTGTCGTCAGCTGTATAATTCTCCTGCCTGCAGTTTCCTCTTCAAGAAGTTCCTCCGCCTCCAACTCCGGTGATTTCCCCATTTCTTCTATTGTACCTGTTTCCGACAGTTCTTCAAGCTTCCCTCCTGTTATTGCTTCCTGTTGCTTTTCCGCTTTTTCAATCCTGTTTTCTATAATTTCTTCCTGCCAGCCATCCGAAAGATATCTGACCGAACCTATCATTACTGATAAATAAATTTCGCCCTTTTCCATGGCAATCTTTTGTGCAAGTTCCTCTTTGATATGACCCCTTCCGCACAAATAGGCTTCTTTGGCCGCAGTCTCTTCTGACAAATTGACTGTACCCATTTCCAAATTACTTCCACTCTTCATCATCAGTAAAATATCTTCCTTAGATTTGTCCGCCTTTTCCCGAAAGGCTGATAAATCCATTTTCCCGCAAATACTTCCGTTTTTTTCATATAAAAACACCTTAACCGCCTTGATATCCTGCCCTTTTTCTTCCTTTAAATACCAGATTCTCCTCACAAATATCCCACCTCCTACATATTATTATGAGAAGATGGGACAAATTATGCTTTCATCCGTTAGACATTTATGTTTTTAGTAATCTAGGGACTGCAGGTACTTCATATAGCTGACTACCATCAAAGCAATCTTCAAAGTCAATGCATCGTCAAAATTACGGATATCCAGATTCGTTGCCTTTTGAAGTTTTTCCAGCCTGTAAAGGAGCGTATTGCGGTGAACATACAGCTGTCTTGCGGTTTCTGACACATTTAGGCTGTTAGCCAGAAACATATCAATGGTATTCAAGGTTTCTTCATCCAGCCCTTCCGGAATTGTTTCACCAAAGATTTCTTCTATAAACATCTGGCACAGATTAATGGGAAGCTGATAAATCAATCTGCCGATTCCTAATGTATTATAGGCAATCACGTTTTTCTCCGCATAAAATATTTTTCCTACATCAAGAGCCATTTTAGCTTCTTTATAGCTTTTGGAAACGTCCTTCAACTCATTTACAATCGTACCGTAAGCGACTCTGCCGTTTATCATAACTTCTGTATTCATCATATTAAGAATCATGGCAGAGATGTCTTCCAAACCCTCATATCCGCAGTTTTCGTCCAGCTGTTTTATCACAATAAGATTCTGTTCATCCACGGCAGTTACAAAATCGCCGGATTGGGGTGAAAAAAGATTTTTCAGCATTTCCATTGCCCCATTATCTTTTTCCTTTTGCACCTCTATCAATATGACTGCCCGTTTGCAGCTAATTTCCAAGTGCAGCTTCTGCGCCCGGTTATAAATATCAATCAACAATAAATTGTCAAGAAGCAGATTCTGAAAAAAGTTATTCTTATCAATCCGCTCCCTGTATGCTGCCATAAGGCTCTTAATCTGGCAGACAGCTATTTTTGCAATCATCAAATCTTCACTGGTGTCCCTGCATATTACCACATAAGCAGCTTCCTCCTCATGAATAATCTTTAAATACTGATGGCCGCCTATTGTCTGGGATTCCGCTTTAGAGGCAATAAACCGGTCAATATCCTCGGTCGGAAGGTCATTCTTTTTAC
>CAZZHJ010000250.1:0-2692 GCA_964653815.1 uncultured Lachnospiraceae bacterium | reverse complement strand
TTGACAGGGCAGGATATTATCAGCCAGTTAAAAGGGAAAAATCTGGGGACAAGAATCCTGCTCCCCCAGAATGTGCTGCGGAGCGGGGAAAACTATTTTCTGGATGATGTGACTATTCCCCAGCTGGAAGAAACTTTACAAGTCCGGGCAGATATTGTAAAATCAAGCGGGCAGGATTTTGTGAATGCCGTTCTTTACGGGAACTGAAAGCGCTTTTAGTATTTAAGGAGAAATCATAATGAGTAATATAAAAGGGAAACCCATCGTAGCCGTGGTAGGCAGACCCAATGTAGGAAAGTCCACTTTGTTTAATGCTCTGGCGGGTGCAAGGATTTCCATTGTAAAAGATACGCCGGGAATTACCAGAGACCGTATTTATGCGGATGTGAGCTGGCTGAATTACAATTTCACATTGATTGATACAGGCGGCATTGAGCCTGATTCCAAGGACGTGATTTTATCCCAGATGAGGGAACAGGCACAGATTGCCATTGATACGGCAGATGTGATTTTATTTATGGTGGATGTAAAGCAGGGACTGGTAGATGCTGATTCCAAGGTGGCGGATATGCTGCGTCGTTCCCACAAGCCGGTTGTCCTGGTTGTAAATAAGGTTGACAGCTTTGAAAAAATGATGGCGGACGTCTATGAATTTTATAATCTGGGAATTGGGGAGCCTCATGCCATTTCGGCGGCGAACCAAATGGGAATCGGCGATTTGCTGGATGAAGTGGTTTCCTTGTTTCCTGACAAAACAAGCGAAGAAGAGGAAGACGAAAGACCCAGGATTGCCATTGTAGGAAAGCCCAACGTGGGGAAAAGCTCCATTATCAATAAACTCATCGGGGAAAACAGGCTGGTAGTATCGGATATAGCAGGTACGACCAGAGATGCGGTGGATACGCCTGTAAAGTACAATAAAAAAGAATATGTTTTTATTGATACGGCAGGTCTTAGAAGAAAAAATAAAATAAAGGAAGAACTGGAGCGCTACATGATTGTCCGTACAGTCAGTGCGGTAGAACGTGCCGATGTGGTAGTATTGGTCATTGACGGGACGGAAGGCGTTACCGAGCAGGATGCTAAAATTGCGGGAATTGCCCATGAAAGAGGAAAGGGCGTTATCATAGCGGTCAATAAATGGGATGCGGTGGAAAAGAACGATAAGACCATTTACCGTTTTACGGAAAGGGTGCGTAATACCCTTGCATATATGCCTTATGCGGAATTGATCTTCATTTCGGCAAAGACGGGACAGCGGTTAAATAAGCTGTACGAAACCATTGACATGGTAATAGAAAACCATTCCCTCCGTGTGGCTACAGGCGTTCTAAATGAAATCATGACAGAAGCGGTTGCCTTGCAGCAGCCCCCTTCGGATAAAGGAAAGCGGTTAAAGCTCTATTATATGACCCAGGTTTCTGTTAAACCGCCTACTTTTGTAATTTTTGTCAATGACAAGGAACTGATGCATTTTTCTTATCAGAGATATATTGAGAATAAAATAAGAGAGTCTTTCGGATTTAAAGGAACACCCCTGCATTTCATTATCAGGGAGCGGAAAGATAAGGATGTATAATAAAAAGGAGAAGCTATTAAAATGATACGTATTGTATGCTTGGCAATCGGATATTGTTTTGGACTGTTCCAGACAGCATTTATTTACGGCAAAATGCATGGAATTGATATCAGGGAAAAAGGAAGCGGAAACGCAGGCACTACCAATGCCCTTAGGGTTTTGGGTAAGAAAGCCGGCCTTATCGTATTTCTGGGGGATGCCCTAAAGGCGGTGTTTGCCATGGTGCTGGTGCATTTCCTATTTGAGGGCAGCCATCCGGATATGGCGGCGCTTCTTAGGATTTATGCGGGAGCTGGAGTCGTTCTGGGACATAATTTTCCCTTTTATATGGGATTTAAAGGTGGTAAAGGAATTGCCGCAACAGGAGGCATAAGCCTGGGAATGGCATGGCAGTGTATGATTGCAGTAGCGTCTACCTTCTTTATTTTATTTTTCCTGACCCATTATGTATCATTAGGCTCGTTATGTATGTATGTGGTTTTTGTGATTTTCCTGGTTGTGGCAGGACAGCAGGGCTTTTTCGCCATGCCCCAGCCCTATCTGACGGAAATGTACATAATTGCCGCATTGCTGGCGCTTATGGCGTTTATCAGGCATAGCGGAAATATCGGACGTCTTATTCACGGAAATGAAAGAAAAACTTATTTGACCAAGAAAAACAAGGAGGACTAGGATATGGCGGATTATAGTGTAATCGGGGCAGGAAGCTGGGGAACGGCCCTTGCGAGAGTTTTGGCAAAGAACGGACATCAGGTGACGGTATGGTCCATTATGGAAGATGAGATTGCCATGTTAAAGGAAAAGCATGAGCATGAACTGAAGCTGCCGGGCGTAAAGCTGCCGGAGTCCATTTACTATACAACGGATTTAAAGGAAGCGGTAGAGAATAAAGAGATGCTGGTGCTTGCAGTTCCTTCGCCATTTACAAGAAGTACGGCCAAGTCCATGGCGCCCTTTGTAAAAGAAGGACAGCTGATTGTCAATGTGGCAAAGGGCATAGAAGATGTGACCTATATGACCTTGACGGATATTATAGAAGAAGAGATTCCGGGGGCTGTGGCAGCAGTTCTATCCGGTCCTTCCCATGCGGAAGAGGTAGGAAAGGATATGCCC
>CAZZHJ010000249.1:0-2705 GCA_964653815.1 uncultured Lachnospiraceae bacterium | reverse complement strand
CCATCATACTTTTTTTGAAATGCTCGGAAACTTTTCCTTCGGAGACTATTTTAAGCATGAGGCCATTGCCTGGACATGGGAGTTTTTAACGGAAACAGTAGGTCTGGATAAGGACAGGCTGTATCCTTCCGTATATGAAAATGATGATGAAGCTTTTGAAATATGGGAAAAGGAAATCGGTATTCCCAAAGAGAAGATTTTCCGTTTCGGCAAAGAGGATAACTTCTGGGAGCACGGTTCCGGTCCCTGCGGTCCTTGTTCCGAGGTTTACTATGACCGTGGAGAGAAGTATGGCTGCGGTAAGCCGGACTGTACCGTAGGCTGTGACTGCGACCGCTATATTGAAGTATGGAACAACGTATTTACCCAGTTTGACAATGACGGCAAAGGCAATTATACCGAGCTGGAGCACAAAAACATTGATACCGGTATGGGACTGGAGAGGCTGGCTGCGGTTGTGCAGGATGTGGATTCCATTTTTGATGTGGATACCATTCAGGAGCTTCGCGGCAAGGTATGCGAACTTTCCGGCAAAGAGTATAAAAAGGAATATAAATGGGATGTTTCCATCAGGATTGTAACAGACCATATCCGTTCCGCTACATTTATGATTTCAGACGGCATTATGCCTTCTAATGAAGGCAGAGGTTATGTCCTCCGCCGTATTATCCGCCGTGCTGCAAGGCATGGAAAGCTCCTTGGCATTGAAGGCGCTTTTCTTGCCCGTTTAAGCGAGACGGTTATTGAAGGCAGCAAAGACGGTTATCCCGAGCTGGAAGAAAAGAAGGAATTTATCTTTAAAGTGCTGACACAGGAGGAGAGCAAGTTTGCCTCCACCATTGACCAGGGACTTTCCATTCTTGCAGAGATGGAAGATGCCATGACAAAAGAGGGCAAAAAAGAGCTTTCCGGTGAAGATGCATTTAAATTGTACGATACTTACGGATTCCCCCTGGATCTGACCATGGAGATTTTAGAGGAAAAAGGCTTTGGTGTGGACAGCCAGGGATTTGAAAAGGCTATGGCTGAGCAGAGGGAAAAGGCAAGAAAAGCTCGTAAGGTTACGAACTATATGGGGGCTGATGTGACGGTTTATGAATCCATCGATCCCGCCATTACAACGGAATTTGTAGGCTATGACAGACTGGTTCATGAATCAAAAATTACAGTCCTTACCACAGAAACAGAGTTGGTAGAGGCTCTTACCGACGGACAGACAGGAACCATTATCGTAGAGGAAACCCCCTTTTATGCCACCATGGGCGGACAGAACGCAGATACAGGCGTAATCACCGTAAAGGACGGGGAATTTGAAGTCAAGGATACGGTAAAGCTTTTAGGTGGTAAAGTAGGGCATATCGGTACGGTAACAAGAGGCATGATAAAAGTAGGGGATGTGGCTTCCTTATCTGTAGATGCTTCAAAGAGAGCTGATACCTGCAAGAACCACAGTGCAACTCATCTTTTGCAGAAGGCGCTTAGGACAGTTCTTGGCAGCCATGTAGAGCAGGCGGGTTCCTATGTGGATGGAGAAAGACTGCGTTTTGACTTTTCCCATTTCTCCGCAATGACGCCGGAAGAGCTGGAAAAAGTGGAAGCTATCGTCAATGAGAAAATTGCGGAAAACATTCTGGTTGATACACAGGTTATGACCATGGAGGAAGCGAAAAAGACAGGGGCTATGGCGCTTTTCGGCGAGAAATACGGGGATACGGTAAGAGTTGTTATGATGGGCGATTTCTCAAAGGAATTCTGCGGTGGTACTCATGTAAAGAATACGGGAGCCATCGGAGCCTTTAAGATTCTTTCCGAGTCCGGCGTTGCGGCAGGGGTAAGACGTATTGAAGCTCTGACCGGAAACGGTGTGATGAAGTATTATAAAGAAATGGAAGAGAAGGTTTATGCAGTTGCCAAGGTATTAAAGGCAGCACCGGCAAATGTGGTAGAAAAAGCAGAGCATCTGGCAGTTGAAAACAAAGCGCTGCATAGTGAACTGGAATCCATGAAGTCCAAAGCGGCAAGGGATGCCCTGGGTGATGTCATGAATCAGGTAACAGAGGTAAAAGGCGTGAAGCTTCTTGCTACAAAGGTCAGCGGTGTGGATATGAACGGTCTGCGCGATTTAGGCGACCAGTTAAAAGAAAAACTGGGCGAAGGCGTGATTTTACTGGCATCTGATCTGGACGGTAAGGTAAACCTGGTGGCTATGGCAACGGAAGAAGCTATGGCAAAAGGCGCACATGCAGGAAACCTGATTAAAGGAATTGCCGCACTGGTAGGCGGCGGTGGCGGCGGACGTCCCAATATGGCACAGGCCGGCGGCAAAAATCCCGGCGGAATCGAAGAGGCAATCGCACAATCCAAGGCTGTTTTGGAAGGGCAAATTGCATAAGGAAATCCTGCAAAAATCCTGTAAACAAGAAAAAACTGTTGACGGATACGGATTTTGTGCTATAATCTTAGATGTGCATATATGATTGCATAATAATTTACCCGGCAGTCGTGTAACGTGAAGGGACTGAAGGGAGGTCAGGTGTGATTTATGTCAAACGTAATCGTAAAAGAGAACGAGACTTTAGATAGCGCTTTACGCCGTTTCAAAAGAAGCTGTGCAAAAGCCGGTATTCAGCAGGAAATTCGTAAAAGAGAACATTACGAAAAACCGAGCGTAAAACGTAAGAAAAAATCTGAAGCAGCAAGAAAAC
>CAZZHJ010000248.1:0-2707 GCA_964653815.1 uncultured Lachnospiraceae bacterium | reverse complement strand
AAGACAATCGACAACGACCTTCCTGTAACGGATCATTGTCCGGGATACGGCTCCGCAGCTAAATATATCGCAACAAGCGTAAAAGAAATCATTCGTGACAACGAGTCTTTCGGCGCTCAGAAGCCCACTGTATGTATTGTTGAGATTATGGGACGTAATGCAGGCTGGCTGACAGCTGCAGCAGCTCTTGCAAAAGGACCTGACTGCTCCGGATGTGACGCTATTTACCTGCCTGAAAAGGTATTTGATGTAGATGCTTTTGTAGCTAAGGTAAAAGAGCTTGCAAAGACAAAGACTTCTGTAGTTATCGCAGTATCCGAAGGCGTTCATATTGCAGACGGACGCTATGTATGCGAGCTGGCAAATGAAAATGTAGCTGTAGATGCTTTCGGCCACAAACAGATGTCCGGTACAGCAGCTTACCTCGCACAGGTTGTTGCAGGAGAGACAGGCTTAAAGACAAGAGCTGTAGAGTTCTCCACATTACAGAGAGCTGCAACACATCTTGCATCCTTAACAGATATTAATGAAGCATTCCAGGTTGGTGCTGATGCAGTGAAAGCTGCAGAAGAAGGCAAGACAGGTATGATGATTACCCTTGACAGAAACGGAGATGATCCTTACCAGTGCGGTACAAGCGCATATGATATTCATGCAATTGCCAATGTGGAAAGACCTGTACCTGCTGAATGGATTACAGAAGACGGCTGCAACTTAAACGATGACTATGTAAAATATGCAAGACCGTTGATCATGGGCGAATTAACACCTATGTTTGTTGACGGACTTCCTCGCCATCTGGTAATGAAGGAATTATTCGAATACAGATAAAATCGAATGAATAAAATCAGATGAATAGAAAAGGACGGTTTACAAGACCGTCCTTTTGTTGTACAATTTTGTGGGAGAAAATTTCCCGGAGAGAGAAAAGTTATCTGTTGAATTATGGAGGAGTTCATATGTCATTGCAAAGAGAAATGATTGAAATGAAAATGGAAGACCAGTTAAAGGAAATATTAAAGGTACGTTATGGAAAAGGTATCGGGGAATGCAACGACAGAGAGCTGTATCTTGGGATTTTACAGCTTACAAAAGGATTGAGCAGCGCTACAGAGGCAATTGCGGGGCCTAAAAAGGTTTACTATATTTCTGCGGAGTTTTTGATTGGAAAGCTTTTGTCCAATAATCTGATCAATCTGGGCGTGTATGATAAATTAGAGGGAATTTTAAAGAAATACGGAAAAGATTTAGCAAAGATTGAAGAGGTAGAGCCGGAGCCTTCTCTGGGCAATGGCGGCTTAGGGCGTTTGGCGGCATGTTTTTTGGATTCTATTGCATCTTTGGGACTGCCCGGGGACGGCATTGGATTGAATTATCATTTTGGCCTGTTCCGTCAGGTATTTAAAGACAGAAAGCAGACTGCTGAAAAGAATGAATGGATAGAACCGGACAGCTGGTTGAATAAAACAGATGTGTCCTTTGAAATTCCTTTTGGGGACTTGACGGTAAAGTCCAGATTATATGACATTGATGTCATTGGCTACGACAACGGTATCAATAAGCTGAGACTGTTTGATGTGGAGTCAGTGGACGAAGGCATTGTCAAAAAAGGCATTGATTTTGATAAAGAGGATATTGAGAAGAATCTTACTTTATTTTTATATCCCGATGATTCCGATGAAGCCGGCAACCTGCTTCGTATTTATCAGCAGTATTTTATGGTAAGCAATGCTGCCCAGTTGATTTTGAAGGAATTAAAAGAGAAAAAAGTGGATTTGCGGAAGATGTATGACCATGCGGTTATCCAGATTAACGACACCCATCCCACTATGGTAATTCCCGAGCTGATTCGTATTCTGGTAGAAGAAAAGGCATTTACCATTGATGAAGCCATTGAAGTTGTGAGCAGGACCTGCGCTTATACCAATCATACGATTTTGGCGGAAGCGTTGGAGAAGTGGCCTCTTGAATATCTGGAAAAGGTAGTGCCTCAGTTAGTGCCTATTATTAAGGAACTGGATAAAAAAGTGGCTGCAAAATATAAGGATAAAAAGGTACAGATCATTGATAAAGATGACAGGGTACATATGGCGCACATTGACATCCATTACGGTTTTTCCGTTAACGGTGTTGCAGCGATCCATACGGAAATTTTGAAGGATACGGAGCTGCATGCTTTTTATAAGATTTATCCGGAGAAATTTAACAATAAAACTAATGGCATTACGTTTAGAAGATGGCTGTTGTCCTGTAACAGGCCTCTTGCGAAGCTGATTACGGATACTATCGGCGAAGATTACAAGAAGGATGCCGCACAGTTGGAGAAGTTGCTTTCTAAGATAAATGACGCTCATTTCCTGAACAGGATTGAGGAGATCAAGAAGGAGAAAAAAGCGGAGTTGGCAGCCTATGTAAAGGAAACAGAAGGCGTTACCCTGAATACGGATTCTATTTTTGATATTCAGATTAAGAGACTTCATGAGTATAAACGCCAGCAGATGAATGCTCTTTACATTATTCATAAATATCTGGAAATTAAAGGCGGTAAAAAGCCGTCTACACCGCTGACCTTTATCTTTGGAGCAAAGGCGGCGCCGGCATATGTGATTGCCCAGGATATTATTCATTTGATTCTTTGTTTACAGGAGATTGGGGCTTCATATTCATCTGATTGACAATAGCAAAACGTCTTGCAACATGGTATAAA
>CAZZHJ010000247.1:0-2720 GCA_964653815.1 uncultured Lachnospiraceae bacterium | reverse complement strand
TTTTATGTATCCAGGGAAATCTGATTCCAGTCTTTCTCATCGCTGATAAGCCACTCTAAGCCCCTTCTTCTCTCAGCCACTACCTCAGAATTCAATTTACCTGTTGAAGTTTCAGGCCTTATCCGTTTTTCCTCACAAGCCCAGTGATAGCAATAAAATAAATCTGTCATGTCTGATATTTTTTCAGTGTTTCTCAGCCCGGATGCTATGTTATTAATTATTCCAGCGATAGACATAGCTCGTACAGTATTACATATATTTGATGCATCCGCAAATTCTCTGTCACCGATCAGATCCAGTGACCATATAAGTGAATAGTAGGTTTCATACGTCCATACAATATCTATGACATCCTGTTTTGAGATTTCATCAGTATTATCTTTTTGGGTAAATTTATTTAAAATCAGCACCCTTTCTTTCGGCAGTAAATCATCTATTGATATATTCCATTCATTCATCATCTGTCTTAATATCGCCAATGACTTTCCATAATCTTCTCCATTGCGGATTGAACAGGCCAGCTGAATACTTATCATAAAGCCTAATGCTCTTTTTTTAACTTCTTCCATGCTTTTTAATTTTACACTTTCACCCGGTGGAAGCAGTGGCAGATATTCGTTGACAGCTATCTTCTGCTTTTTTAATTTCTCAAAAGTTTTTAACCGTCTTTCCTGCGGGGTCAGAATTTTATGGTTGCAGGACTTATTAAACAATCCCATATTGCACCTCCGCTAATAAGTGCTGTCATATGACATCCTGACATGCTAACATTGGCTTTTCATAGTAGAAAGCGCTTAGAGTATCTATCTAAGTTCATATTATAACAAAACTTTTTACGAAATAGAATATTATTTTTTCCAAACTTACATTCTATCTGTGGGTTCTTCAAGATACTGCCTTGGTGCATAAAAAATATCGAAATCAAGGCAATTTTTCTCTCTTTTCAGAGACTTTCGGGGATTTCCTTCTATGCTGATCCAGACAGGAAGCATAGAGATTCTTCTTTCCGATTCCGCAAGCACGGCGACAAAGCTTCTGCCGGAATCTAAATTTGTAAAATAATGAAAATGCTGCAACCTTTTAAGCTCTGGAAACGTATTATATATGCGATAGTATTCACGGGACAATTTTCATAATGTCGGGGACAAAAGCCTTTGACTGCCACATTATTTAGAATGTTGTGCCATTTATTTTTGACTGGCTGTAGTAGAAGATTGGAAGGAAGAGGAAAGAGTTATGATTAAAAAATTTGAAAAACGATTAAAGTTTCCTGTGTCCCTGCTGATGGCAGGACTGCTGGTATCGATCAGCTTTTGTCTGACCGGCTGTAATTTCAGTGATGTTCCCGATAAATATACCAAGAAAGAAGCGCGGGATCAGGAGAAAGAAGCCAGGGAAATTTTTTCACAGTATCTGGAGGAAGAACTGGGCGGCGGAAAAATTGAGAAAGTGTCTTCCTATGCAGCAGTTCCTCCTAATGACGTCGGGTTTTACCTGACGGATTTTGTGGATGGAAGTTTTTCCTATGAAGGGGAATCCTATGCCTTTGTGGTAAATACCCGGACAGAAGAAATATACACTTCCCTGCGGCTGCAGGAACTGAAAGAAACGGGAACAGAATATGTACGGGATTATTTTCAAATATCCTGTGATGAAATAATAGAATCACATATGGATACGACAGTGCGGGTCCCTGCCCTAAGTGAAGATACGGAAAACCGATTTAAAGGTATGAGTATACCTTTGGCAGGCGTTGTCCCGATTTCGCCGGATGTTTCCGAAGACAGCATAAAAGCGATTTTGGAAGATGAAGCCTATACTGTAAACATGGATATCATTTATAAAGGAGAAGGAGGACTGGAACCTGACGGTTATGGAATAGAATCACTGCCGGGACTCAAAGCTTTAAATATTTATCATATGAAAAGCAACGCAGAGGCTTCTGAAGAACTTGATGGGATTTATGACTATATGATGTCGGAAATTTTGAAAGAAAGCGTCAGGAAAGGTTCCCCCACGACCTGTTACACAAAGTGGGACCATCTTGAGGAAGGAAATTTTCATTTGTTTTTTGAAACCTATTGCAGGGAATGCACAAGCGGGAATGTAGTGGAGACCGAACTGAAAAAGGGCCGTGATATACAGCTTCTGGTGGATGATGATCGTGTGGAGGTGGACTGCAATAAGGATACCGGCTATTTTCTTTTTGCGGAAGGGCTTTCCGACCAGGAATCTAAAACGCGTATTGTCAGAGAGTATTTAAAGGGAGACGGAAATAAGCATCGGGATAAATTAAAGTGGCTTAGAGACGGGGAACGGTTTGTAGCGGGTAAGCAGAAACCGGAAATCTTTAACGGATGGTCTGTTTTTTATCCGGAGAATGGAACGAAGGAGTAAATAAAGGAATATCTATTTTGATCCTAATTGATATAAAAATTGCATGCAGCCTCTTATTATGTTAAAATTAACCAAAGATAACACGATGCATCTTAAAAAAATTGTAACTTTGTACATATTATACCGCCATTTTAGTCAAAGATATGGATTTACCATGGAAATTTAAGTATTTTGCAATGTAAATTCGGAATGCGGCGATGCATCAGAAAGGGAGGCTCTTATGAATATTTACACCACAGACAAAATTAGAAACGTTGTTTTGCTGGGACACAGCGGATGCGGGAAAACAAGCCTTGTGGAAGCCATGGCATACCTTGCCAAAA
>CAZZHJ010000246.1:0-2788 GCA_964653815.1 uncultured Lachnospiraceae bacterium | reverse complement strand
TTGGTATAGCACATTTCGTACTGTAGAGTAATCCCCAGGAAATCAAATACCTTTACCGGGTCCTGAGACTCTAAGGCAAATAAGGGAATCTGCTTTTCCCGCATGATTTCATCCAGGTCCATCCAGGGGGAATAGACCCGCTCGCACCATGTATCTTCAAATTTATTTAACATATCATAGATAATCTGAATGCCCAGATGTGACATACCGATCTCATAAACGTCAGGAAAGCACATGGCAAAACGAATATCCACGCGCTCTCTGTCTTTCATAATAGAATTGACTTCCCCGCCGATATAACGTGCGGGCTTATCGATTTTTAATAAAATTTCATCAGTTAAGGCTAGTTTTCTCATAATCTAAAGTATAAGTGAAATCCTTCATAAAATCAATGACCTTGTCAGAATAATCAATTCTGACTGCAGCCTGCAGTTCTTTGGTAAAGGTTCCGTCCTCCGGCTCCATCTTAAAATGATACATGCATAAAAAACCAAATAAAAGAAGGCACAGCACCAGACGCAGCTTTAAATAGAAGCCGTTATAGGCTTCAGGCTGGTCTGCGCCCTCCGAAGAAGCTTCACCGTAGCCTTCATCAGGAGATATAATGCCTGCCATAGTATTTACGTGAGTGGAATTGTTTTGCTGATATTCCCGAAGACGCATGATTTGTTCCAGTTTTTCGTCCCGGCTGATTGTTTTGCCCATACGGCACACCTGCACTTTTTTGTAGATATTCTATGCAGGTTGTACCATGGATATGATAGGATTTATTTAACGTTTTGCCAGATCACTGGTAATCTCTTCCCAAGTAACGCCCTTTTCCACCATTAAGACCATCATATGATAGAGGAAATCGGAAATTTCATACTTGATTTCTTCCGGATTGGGATTTTTAGCTGCAATGACAATTTCAGTCGCCTCTTCGCCCAGCTTCTTCAGAATTTTATCAATACCCTTATCAAAGAGATAATTGGTATAAGAACCCTCTTTAGGATGAAGCTTGCGGTCTTTAATTATATTGGTTACATTTTCAAAAACCGTAAGAGGATTTTCAGGTGTATCCTCTTCCTCCATAGGAATTAAATCCCTGTAGAAACAGCTGTAATTTCCGGTGTGGCAGGCCGCACCAATCTGTTTTACCTTTGCAAGGAGGGTATCGTTGTCACAGTCAATGCTTAAGCTTTTCACATACTGGAAATGACCACTTGTCAGCCCTTTTACCCATAATTCCTTACGGCTCCTGCTGTAATAGGTCATTTTGCCTGTACGGCAGGTCTTGTTGTATGCCTCTTCATTCATATAAGCCACCATCAACACCTGCCCTGACTGGTAATCCTGTACCACAACGGGCACCAGCCCGTCAGGACCCAGTTTTAATTCGCTAAAGGGCATCTGGGGCTTGAAAATATGGATATCAATCCCTCTGTCCGCAGCAATCTCTTTTAAAGAGCTTAATTCCTTCAAATTATCATTTACCAAAGCGCCTGTAATTCCGCCTACCTTGCTGTTTTCCAAAAGGGAAAGCATCTTATCAAGGGAAATTTCGGGCAGCATCACAAGCATGGGAAGGGGACACAAAGGCACTGCATATTTGAATTCATGCTCATCTAAGCAAATCAGCTCACTGGCATACTTCTCCAGCCCATCAGGATTGATCATCATGCGTTCCGCTTCTTTAAAGGACGCGCCAATTTTGTCCCTGCCAAATTTCTTGGAAACCTCTTCTAAAATCTCATAAGAAGAATCTTTGCCCAGATTCAGAATTGCTTTTTTACAGCCGGCATAAAGGATTTTTTTCACATCCTCCATGCGTTTAATATTGCCTGCGCCATATACGGGTACGGCAACGCTTTCTGCGATCTGTTTCATTGAAAGAATACTTGCTTCATGGGTAGCGTCATTATAGGACAAATCGAAAACGATAATAGCGTCTGTCTCCGCGTCCCCGTAAGCCATGGCAAGGGAAACCGGCTCCATGGAAAGGATGGAATGATCCGAAAATCCTTTTACCGCTTTATTTTCATATAAATAAATACATGCTGCAATTTTTTTTGTCATAGTAAAATTGACCTTTCTGTAACTCTGTTCGTTCTTTTGTTATTAACCCAGCTTTTAAGCAAGGGAGCCCTTGGTGCTTGGCACATCCGCGCATCTGGGTTCTAATGCTGTTGCCATATCCAAAGCTTTTCCAAATGACTTAAACATGGCTTCAATCACGTGATGATCGTTATCTCCTGCTAACACCTTAATATGAAGATTCATTGCCCCGCTGTAGGAAACCGCATAGAAGAATTCCTTCACAAGCTGGGTGTCCATATCTCCCACAAATTCTCCTTTAAAAGAGGCATCCATGGAAAAATAAGGTCTGCCGCACAAATCAATGGAGCAAAGAACTAAAGCTTCATCCATGGGAAGAATGAAATAACCGTAACGGCTGATTCCTTTTTTATCTCCCAAGGCTTTGGCAATGGCATTTCCTACAACAATGCCGCAGTCCTCTACTGTGTGATGAGCGTCTACCTCCAAATCTCCTGAAGCCTTTAATTCCATGTCAAAATAACCATGTTTGGCAAAGCCGGTCAACATATGGTCTAAAAATCCTACACCGGTTTTGACAGTAGATTTTCCCGTACCGTCCAGTTCCAATGTCATGGAAATATCTGTTTCCGCTGTTTTTCTTTCAATATTTGCTTTTCTTCCCATTTTTTACCTCTCCTATGCGTCTAATTTTTCTTTCAGCTTTCCGATTAATTTCTTAATCCGTTCCGCTTCCATTTTCATGCTGACC
>CAZZHJ010000245.1:0-2791 GCA_964653815.1 uncultured Lachnospiraceae bacterium | reverse complement strand
AAGGCAGGAGCCGATGAACTTGTATTCCTGGATATTACTGCAAGCTCAGATGCCAGGAAAACGGTTGTAGATATGGTACGCAGAGTGGCAGAGAAGGTTTTTATTCCTTTTACAGTGGGCGGAGGTATCCGTACAGTAGAGGATTTCCGGGCAATTCTCAGGGAAGGTGCGGATAAAGTTTCCGTAAATTCGGCGGCTATCAATAATCCGGGGCTGATTGGGGATGCTGCGGATAAGTTTGGCAGCCAGTGTGTCGTTGTGGCAATTGATGCTAAAAAGCGTGCTGACGGCAGCGGATGGAACATATACAAAAACGGCGGTAGAATCGATATGGGTATCGATGCTGTGGAATGGGCAATGAAAGCTGAACGGCTGGGTGCGGGAGAAATCCTGTTGACCAGTATGGACTGCGATGGCACGAAATCCGGTTATGATATTGAACTTACCCGTATTATTTCGGAGAATGTGTCTATACCGGTAATCGCTTCAGGAGGAGCCGGGAAACTGATACATTTTAAAGATGCATTAACAGAGGGAAAGGCGGAAGCTGCATTGGCGGCCTCGCTGTTTCACTTTAAAGAACTGGAAATTAAAGAAGTAAAAAGTTATTTACGACAGGAGGGAATCAGCGTCAGGCTGTAAAGGATGGCTGCAATTTGCAATGATTGGTTAGAACCGTTAAAACCGGAATTTTCCAAACAATATTATAAGGAATTGTATCAAAAGGTGATTGAGGAGTATAAGACCCATCTGGTATTTCCGCCTTCGGATGATGTTTTTAATGCTTTTGCACTGACTCCCCTTAAGGAAGTAAAGGTTGTGATTATCGGGCAGGATCCTTATCACAATGTGGGGCAGGCTCATGGTCTTTGTTTTTCGGTCAGACCGGATGTGGATATTCCGCCCTCTTTAGTCAATATATATAAAGAGCTCCATGATGATCTGGGCTGCTATGTGCCCAATAACGGTTATCTGGTAAAATGGGCACAGCAAGGAGTGCTTCTCTTAAATACAGTGTTAACTGTCCGTGCACATCAGGCAAATTCCCATAGGGGAATAGGCTGGGAGCAGTTTACGGATGCGGCAATCAGGATTTTAAATGAGGAGGACAGGCCTATTGTATTTATCCTGTGGGGAAGTCCTGCCCAGGCAAAAAAGAAAATGCTGAATAATCCGAAGCATTTGATTCTGGAAGCGCCCCATCCAAGCCCGCTGTCGGCTTATCGTGGATTTTTTGGAAGCAGACCTTTTAGTAAGACCAATGAATTTTTGGAAAAGAGCGGTCTTTCCCCTATTGACTGGCAGATAGAAAATGTCTGATGAAGGATGGAAAAGCCGGAATAATATATACGGAGGAGAAAAAATGAAAAAGAAACCGTTTGTAACGAAGGAACAGCTGGAGGAGATAGTTAAAACTTATCCGACCCCGTTCCATATTTATGATGAGAAAGGAATTCGTGAAAATGCACAGGCTTTGAAAGAGGCTTTTGGATGGAATCCCGGATACCGGGAATTTTTTGCGGTTAAAGCTACGCCCAATCCTTTTTTGATTGATATTTTAAGGGAATACGGATGTGGTACGGATTGTTCTTCCCAGACAGAGCTGATGCTTTCCAAGGCTATGGGCTTTGACGGGGAATCCATTATGTTTTCATCCAATGAAACGCCTGCCAGCGAATATGAATATGCGGCTAAAATTGGCGCTGTTATCAATCTGGATGATTTTACCCATATCGACTATTTGGAAAAAACGCTGGGCAGCCTGCCGGAAACATTGAGTCTCCGCTATAATCCGGGCGGGGTATTTAAGATCAGCACCGATATTATGGACAATCCCGGGGATGCCAAATACGGATTTACTACAGAACAGCTTTTTGAAGGCTATAAAATCTTAAAAGAAAAAGGCGTAAAACGGTTTGGCATGCATGCTTTTTTGGCAAGCAACACTGTAACCAATGAATATTATCCCACACTGGCTAAGACTTTATTTGAGACAGCTGTCAAAGTAAAAGAACAGACAGGAGTTTCTTTAAACTTTATTAACTTATCCGGCGGAATTGGTATTCCTTATTCTCCGGACCAGGAGCCTAATGATATCCGGGTTATCGGGCAAAAAGTAAAAGAGGTTTATGACGAAGTACTTGTTCCTGCCGGAATGGGAGATGTGGCGATTTATACAGAGCTTGGCCGCTTTATGATGGGACCTTACGGTCATCTGGTAACAACTGCAATTCATGAGAAGCATACTCATAAGGAATATATCGGATGTGATGCCTGTGCGGTCAATCTTATGAGACCGGCGATGTATGGCGCATATCACCATATTACGGTTGCAGGCAAGGAAGATGCGCCTTGTGACTTCAAATATGATGTGGTAGGTTCTCTCTGTGAAAATAATGATAAATTTGCCATAGACAGAATGCTGCCTAAAATTGATATTGGGGATTTGATCATTATTCACGATACCGGCGCCCACGGTTTTTCCATGGGATATAATTATAACGGAAAGTTAAAAAGTGCAGAACTTTTGTTAAAAGAAGACGGAAGCGTACAACTGATCAGAAGGGCAGAGACGCCTGCGGATTATTTTGCAACCCTGGATTGTTTTGATATTTATGACAAATTTGATTTTTAAAGGGAAGGCTTTTCGGAAAAAAATAAGTAAAGAAAAGAGATGAAAAAAAGAGCGGATGATAAATCCGCTCTTTTTGATGCCGGCGATGGGACTTGAACCCATACGTGGTTGCCCACAACAGATTTTGAGTCTGCCTCGTCTGCCATTCCGACACGC
>CAZZHJ010000244.1:0-2800 GCA_964653815.1 uncultured Lachnospiraceae bacterium | reverse complement strand
TGCCCCTCCTGCATTTTTGTCTCCTGCACACAGAATATATCCGCATCCAACTCCTTAAAAATATCCGTAAATCCTTTTTCCACACAGGCACGCAGCCCGTTTACATTCCATGATACCAGTTTCATCCTTCTTTTCCTTTCTCCTTTATAACAAGCATATCCCTATATCTGCCTGCCAATTCCTCATCTAACGCAGCCTTTACAAAAATTCCCTCTTCCCTGTATTCATAAACCTCCACAAACGCCCGCTCCGACAAATCAGAAAATACGCCGCCTGCGGTATAGGGAATCAACAGTTCATATTCTTTTCTCTTTCCAAACAGACTGTCTTCAATGAGGGAAACCAGTTCTTCTATCCCGGCGCTTTTTCCCGCCGCCATAAAGATATTGTTCCCCACAATCCGCGGATATTCTTCCCCGTCTTTTAAATCCAGCTTATTGAATACGCATATAGACGGAATCTGTCCTGCCCCGAGTTCCTCCAGGGTTTTCTTTGTTACCTGCATATGCTCCCTGTAAGAGGAGTCGGAGTAATCAATGACATGCAAAAGCAAATCCGCATTTTTTACTTCCTCTAAAGTAGAACGAAAAGCCTTTACCAGATTGTGAGGTAGTTCATTGATAAAACCTACCGTATCGGATAACAGAAAGCTTTTGCCCCCTTCTCCCTCCATTTTACGCACCGTCGTTTCCAGAGTGGCAAAAAGCATGTCCTTTTCCAAAACCTTCTTTTCCTCACCACAGGCATACCGCTCAATAAGGGTATTCATTACAGTGGATTTTCCCGCATTGGTATATCCCACCAGACTGACCAGGGGAATGGCGCTTTTTAGCCGCTGCTTACGCTGGGTCTCCCTGTCCTTTTCCACTCTGGCGAGTTCCCTTCTTAAAGTGGCAAGTCTTGCCTCTATATGCCGCCTGTCCAGCTCCAGCTTTTTTTCTCCCGCTCCCTTGTTACTCATGGAACCGCTGGCGCCTCCCTGTCTGCTTAAAGCGTCATGCAGACCTACAAGCCTTGGCAGCATATATTGCAGAGAAGCCACCTCCACCTGAAGCTTTGCCTCTCTGGTCCGCGCCCTCCCCGAAAAAATCTCCAGAATCAGGGTCGTCCGGTCCATTACTGCCGTCTCCAGTTCCTTTTGCAGATTCCGAAGCTGCATGGGAGACAGGGCATTATCAAAAACAACAAGGCCGGCACCTGACTCTTTCGCCAGCTGCCGTACCTGCTCTACTTTTCCTGTTCCGATATAAAATGCTTTGTTGACTGTGGGCATCTTCTGCGTCACAACTCCGACCACTTCCATATCCGCCGCTTTGGCTAACTCTTCCAATTCCTCCATGGAATGTTCAAAGTCAGTGTCGCCGCCCAGATCCAGTCCTGCTAAAATTACCTTTTCCATTCTCTATGAACCCGTTCTGTATAAATATCTTATATTTACATCTGTCCTCTATTTTACAACGGGTCAAATCTTCACGCAATCCCCATTCAGCTTTTAACCATCTGTTTCCTCATAAGCAGCCAGGAAACAGCCAGCATCAGAATAACAAACACAAGTCCTATAATTGCCCATCCCGATATAGACATGCCTATTATCCACGCTGTAATTCTTTCTATCATTTTTCCCAGTGCACCATTTTTGTTGCTTGCGATTTTTCCCGGCACAAAACAGATAATCATCCAAATTCCCCACATAACCCAAAATGCCTTATTTCCGAAGCGCATTATCAAGGTGCCTGTCAATTCCCTTACAACCGACAGCAAAAGGGCAAGAACCGGAATCATATATCCAAGCCACATCCCCCACAGGCCTTTTGAATCCTCCTGATAGGAACTGTAAAACAGCTTTAATATACCGCCTTCTGCAAAGCTGAGCGCCCATATTATTATAAGACTGATCAAATTCCAGCAAAACTCCGTTGTCACATCACATATAAAAAAGCTTTTCCTTGTTCTGCCAAATCCCACATGCCAGTTAAAATAGCAGCTCATACCGAACATTCCCATTCCTATGGATATAAAGCAGAATATAATCCACGCCATGACCGTTCCTAGACGGAATACGGTATAATCCGGCTCGTCGCTTCCAAAATAAGTCACAAGCCCCAGCAAAAGACTGCCAAACAGAAATACTCCCAAATCAACCGCCACATAAAGAACCAGTTCATCCAGTCTCAGTTTCATTGTTTTTATCAACATACCGCTCCCTCCTTTCGATTTAATATACCATATACTTTCCCATCTGCTTCTTTGCAAAAAAGATACCGCCTGCTAACACCGCTAAAGCCGCAATTCCCACGACCAATACGTTTACCACCGTAAGTTCATCTAACAGGATGTACCAAAACTCCATCTGATTCTCTGTAAAAACACTGCCTGCACATATCATTCCTACCATCATATAACCGATAAGCATTAAAACCTGCCCCAGCTTTTTCCCCTGATATGCCAGCACTCCCGCTATCTCTCCAAAGCCCCATAGGAACAACAGGAAAAATCCCGACAATAGCAGAAACTTCATTCCCAGCTCCGGATAACCGATAAAAACTATCGCTGCCTCCATCATGAGCCCTGCCAAAACAGTCATCGCATATCTCATAAGCAAAACCTGGAATATTCCTTTTCTGGTCATTCCGCTGCTCACATATAGTCTTATCTGAGTCTGCCAGTCCTTTACTCCCCATACAATGATGGGCATTCCTATTACAAAGGCTGCTAAGAAAGCCGCATTCGCCACTGTTTGATACATATAATAACACCACAATTGAAGCGCCAACATAATCAGTCCAAAAATCAAGATATC
>CAZZHJ010000243.1:0-2814 GCA_964653815.1 uncultured Lachnospiraceae bacterium | reverse complement strand
TGCCACCCACTACATAGGAGGAGCCGTTGTTGCTGCCGCCGGGAAAACGGAACAGCTTTACTTCTACTCCGGTGGTTTCATAGACAATCCTGTAAGCTTCTTCAAAATCCGCTATGTAGCTGTCCACATTGGCATAAACATTCTCATAAGCATGACAGTTACAATGAATTCCAATTGTATGCCCCTCCGCCACAATTCTTCTTGCCACCTCAGGATGCTTTAATACATTTTCCCCCACCACAAAAAAGGTTGCCTTAATATTCCTTTCTTTTAAAATGTCCAGAATAGCATTTGTATTTTCCACAGACGGACCATCGTCAAAAGTCAGATACATGGTTTTAGGGTAAAAATAGAGGTCTACGGCATCTGCGATTCCTGCCGCTATTTTTTCCTGATATTCCGTGTCCATAAGCTTTTTCCTCTCAGCAGCATTGGAAAGAAAACCTGTTTCAATCAGGCAGGAAGGCATGTTGCTTTCCCTGATAACATAGAGGGTATCTGTCTGTACCACTTCACGTTCCCTGGCTTCCGTTTCCTCCACAATAAATTTTTGCATCAATCTTGCCAGACGTTCACTTTCCCTGCCATAGCGTTCATTGCAATACCACACTTCCATTCCATCCGGCTCCGGTGTCTCATCAGCATTTTGATGGATGCTGACATAAAGGTCTCCCTGAACGGCATTTGCCTTATCCACACGCTCTTCCTTACTCCGTGTAGCGTCTCCCTCTCTTGTAAACACTACCTGATAACCCTTTTCTTCCAGTTTCGTTTCTACTTTCCTTGCAATTTCCAGATTGATATCCTTTTCAAGCACTCCGTTCCTGGAGCAACCCTCATCTTCTCCCCCATGTCCCGGGTCCAGTACGATCACAATATCTTCCGGCAGTTTGGCAGTATACATCTCTTCAGTCCCAAAAGCGGCATTTTCTTCTATACCCGCCTGTGAAACCGTGTTTTCCGATACCTGTTCCTGTTGTTCCATATCTCCAATGCTTCCCGCATTGTTATCCGAAAGCCCACCCATAGCATTTCCCAAATCATTAGCGGACACCGCATACACCATGGTGCTGCAGCCCAAAACCGCCGCCAGGGAAAGTCCCACAATTCCTCTCACATATCTTCCGATGGACCTCCTGTTGCTTTTCCATCCACTGTAAACTTTTGTATTTTTAATATAGATTTTTTTCTTCTGCATAAAAAAACGCTCCTTATACCTGTTTGATATATTAAGTATAAGGAGCAATAACATCAAAGTTTCATACTTCTTGCATCATAATTACATAATTTTTGCATCAAAGTTGCATCATTTTAAAAATTTGTCATTTTTCTATTTTCAAAAAGAGTTCGTTGATACCTTCATAAAATCCTAGTGTTACAGTGGTATCTTCTCTATCTCCGCCAGGAACCGTATATTTCCTGACATTTTGGGTGGATTCGGTCAAAGGAACGATATTCTCGCTGGCTTCCAGATTGTAAAGACCCATATAATCGCTCCACGCCTGTACCATGGCATCAGGCTGCATCTCATCCCATTTCCCTTCAGTTCTCACATAGAATTCATATACCTTTCCCGTATCCGCATCAATATACGCATCAATCAAGCGGTTGGCCTTATCCGCGTTTTGTATATCCGTAGACAGGCTTACCTTCCACACAACTACATTGTTCCGGGGCTCCAATATATCAATTGCCGAATACAGCACCGCCGTATATGCCGTAGCAGACACCTCTCTGGGGACTTCGGGAATGACCCCCAGCTCATAAAGTCTTTCCATTTCCCGGTTGCATACTTCATAAATTTCCGACTCCGTCAGTTCTTTATCCGAAGGCTCCTGATAATTCTGCACAAAGGCATAAGTTCCAGACAATTCTTCAAAACCAATATTAATATCATCCACACGGGTCATGGCGCTGAAATCGCTTTCCGGCACAACCCGGTTATTCAGGCACTTGGACAGAAGATACAGCTTTTCATTGCTGTTCATGGAATAGCGGTAGCCTTCACTTTCGTTTTCTACCGTTTCTACAGTAATCTGGTTCAGCACTCTCCTGTCACTGTATCCCGCAATCGTCTCCGGTCCCCAAATAGCAAAAATCAGGACTGCTGCCGCGGTGCAAATAATCGCTCGGTCAACATTCACCTTATGCTTCATGTTCCTTCACCTCCTCACAGGGAATCAAAAAGCCAAAGCAACTTCCCTCTCCCAATACGCTTTCCACTTCAAGCTCGCTATGGTGAAGCTTTAAAATTTCCGAACACAGGGCAAGTCCCAATCCTGCACCGTTTTTGCTCCGCGACCTGGATTTGTCCACCATATAAAATGCTTCCGTTATTTTTTTCAGTTCTTCCTCTGCAATGCCCGTCCCATAATCCTTTACGGCAAAATGATATCCATTTTCCTGTTTCCTGCCATACAGTTCAACCACAGCCCCGGGCTCCGATGCCTTGCAGGCGTTATCCACCAGGTTTAAAAGCACTGTTTTCATCAGGGCAAGCTCCGCCCACACACTGCCGGCTTCATAGTCGAATTTCAGGCTGATTTCTTCCTTTTCCCTGTACATATCCTTTAAAAATCCAAAAAGCTGTTCCACATCAACCATTGCCGCATCCAGTTCATAACGCTTGGTCACAATGATGTCCAAAAGTCTTAAGGACATGGTTTCCAGCCGCTTTCCTTCTGTATATATGTAATTTGCCGATAAAAAATGTTTCTCCTCATCCAGCTTTCTGGAACGGAGCACATCCGCATAGCCGATGATTGCCGTCAGCGGCGTCTACAACTCATGGGCAAATGCAGCAATGAAATCCTC
>CAZZHJ010000242.1:0-2824 GCA_964653815.1 uncultured Lachnospiraceae bacterium | reverse complement strand
CAATGTATGTGCCATATAACCTCCTCCTCTCTAAGTCTCTCAACTATAGTAGTATATAACTTAATATTATATAACATTTTTTGATTTTTATACAATAAAATTACAATTTTCTCTACCTTCCGCACATTCCTCTACGTTTCTGTTACACATAGTGTAACAGAAACGTAGAGGAATGTCAACTACTCAATTATTTATCTGCAATAAGTCTTTTGAACACAACAGCCAAATATGTGATATAATTCTTAAGTGAAGTATCACAGATTGAGCAATCAAAAATGAGCAACTGATGACTATTTTCAGTTGCTCAAGATGTGATTCTTCATAATTGTACCAAGGAGCGGACACGCAGCCGGTTATATGGGGATTGTATCAATCCGATCTTACTATGTTTTCCAGTTCATCTGCTGTTAAATCTGCTGTTAAAAAGAAACCATGGGAAATAGTTTCTGTTTTTGCTGTTTTTTTTACACGCCAAATAAGCTTCCCAGTGGGAAGCTTAAAAAGAATATTAAATTTGTGCAGTTTAACTACGCAAAGCAAATGTTCTGCCACAATGTCGCATGCTGTTACAGCCGCATTCAGGACAGATATGGATGTTGTAATTCCAGACTTTCAGCAGGATTTCATCCATGGAAAGGCCGGAAAGGAATGCCTGAAAGTTTCTATGTCCCTGAATGTTAAAAATAATCGTAAGGTTCCTGCTTTTCCAGCGGTTGTTTAAAAAACCATAGTAACGGATCTTTTGGAATCCGGAGGGCAGCACATGCATCATGAAACGGCGGATGAATTCCACGCAGGTGATTGTGACGGATTTTTTCTCCCCGGTTTTGTAATCCTTTGCAGAAAAAGTCACTTCTGTTTCCGTCACCCTCTGGATTCTGGCATTTGTGATGGCAATCCGGTTTGCATAGCGGCCCAGGTATTCCATGGCATTCCCATTTCCATTGAAGGTTTCCTTGATTTGTATGTTCCACTCTTTTTTGTACAGGCTGTTTTTAAATTCAGCCCATATAGAGCGTCTGCGCAGTTTCTGGCAGGAAACCGGAACATGCAGTTTTTGTTTCTGGTAAAGCAGGTTTAACAAGTGCAGAAACTTCCCCCTGAACTTTTTTACGAGGGGCTTTATATGGATGAAAAAGCCGTTTTTACACAGCTTTAAATCGTTTGTTCTGGTAAGCCCGCCGCCGGAAACAATGCAGTGGATATGGGGATGGTAATTCAGTTCCTGTCCCCATGTATGTAAAACTTGGATGATGCCGGGGGTTGCGCCCAGATACTTTTTGTTTTCGGACAATTCCAGAAGCGTTTGGGCGCAGCATTTATGCAGCAGGCCGTACAGGAGCCTCTGATTGGCATAAACAAGTGGGTTGAGCTCAGCAGGAATGGTAAACACGATGTGGAAGTAATCCGCATCAATCCGTTCGCTGCTGCGTTTGTCAATCCAGATTTCTTTCTGGACGGCCTGGCAGTTTGGACAGCTGCGGCAGCGGCATGAGTTCGCATGGAAATCAAGGAAGCCGCATTCTTCACATCTGCTGACATTGTAACCAAACGCTCCTCTCCTGCAGTTCATAATGGAGTAAGCAGCTTTCGACTGTTCCTGTGACGGTTGGAAACGCTTACAGTAAGCAGCCCAGCCGTTTTCAAAAATCTGCTGGATTTCAGTCATGGGAAACACCTCCCATCCGGTCAAGGGGATTTACCACCTCAGAGAAAGCGGTGGATGCTAAATGGACATAGATGGCAGTGGAATTTAAAGACTTGTGCCCAAGGATGGCTTTAATGGTCAGCAGATCCGCACCGTTCTCATACAGATGTGTTCCGAGTGCATGACGGAAGGAATGGCAGGTAAGACGTCTTGGCCAGCCCAGACGGTCCTCATGTTCATGGATGTGCCTGGAAAGAAAAAAAGTGTCAATCGGCCTGGTCGGATCGGTCTGTTTTGGGAAGAGCCAGCCTTTAGGCCGGCCGCAGGCAAACCAGTACTGGGTCAGGATATCCAGTGCATACCTGGACAGGGGTGCAAAGCGTTCCATCCTGTTTTTGGAATAAAGGATATGAACTTTCATGGTGCTGCGGCTGATGTCTTTGTAGCGGAGATGGCAGACTTCACCAATGCGAAGGCCGGAAGAATACATGAGAGCCACCATGGCTTTCTGTTTGATATCGGGGATTGTGTTAATAAACGCAAAGGTCTCCTGCTGGGTAGGGACAAAAGGGAGATATTCGTGGAAGCGGCGTTTTGGGAGCTGGGTGTCATCCCATGGTTTGTGTAAAACATACATGGTGAAAAAACGAAGCTGGGAAATGACACAGTTGATGGTGCGGTCAGCAAGGGCGCGTTCTTTTTGGAGCCACCGGATGTAATCGCGCAGTTCCTGCCATGAAACATCTTCAGGATTCTTTATAAGGATCTTTTGAAGATATTCAAGGTAAGAGCGGATGTATGTGCAGTAAGTGGTAAGCGTATGGTTGGAAAGACCGCGGAGAGAGAGCATCTCACGGTAAAGATTAAAATAGTTGTCCATAATGGAACCTCCTTAAAAGTAGTGATTATTGATAGTTATAGATAAGCACTTGGAGGAGGACGGATAAAAAATTTAGATAATTGCTTGTTAAGTTTCCTAAAATATGATATCATAGACATAGCAGTTGGCGTTGTTTGTGTAATGTTTTGTGTGGCAACTTAACAATACTACAAATATACAAAAACTGCTATCTTTATTTTAGAAAAAGAGTAAAAATTTAATGAAAGTGGGACGGCCGTCGCGCCAGCGACTTGGTACAATATAGGAGAAACACAGAAAAAAAGACTTGAAAGGTT
>CAZZHJ010000241.1:0-2827 GCA_964653815.1 uncultured Lachnospiraceae bacterium | reverse complement strand
ATTTTTATTCTGGATGGCATTGAAGATCCCCACAATCTGGGCGCCATTATCCGTACAGCCAATCAGGCGGGGGCTCATGGCGTGATCATTCCAAAAAACAGGGCGGTGGGACTGACTGCCACCGTGGCAAGAACATCGGCAGGAGCGTTAAATTATACGCCGGTTGCCAAGGTTACCAATATTGCAAAAACCATTGAAGAGCTGAAAAAAGAAGGGCTTTGGTTTGTGTGTGCCTCTATGGACGGAACGAGGATGTACGATTTAAATTTAAAAGGCGCAATCGGTCTGGTAATCGGCAACGAAGGGGAAGGAGTCAGCAGGCTGGTAAAGGAAAAATGCGATATGACAGCCGCTATTCCCATGAAGGGTGATATTGATTCCTTGAATGCATCTGTGGCAGCGGGAGTCCTAGCCTATGAAATTGTAAGGCAGAGGGGATGATTTCTAGGCTGTTGCCTTTAAAAGGGAGGATTGACGGAGATGAGACGATACAGTGATTTTACAGATGAGGAACTGGTTATCCGTGCCAGGGACGGAGAAGAGGAAATTACAGAATATCTCATGGATAAATACAAAAATCTGGTCCGCAGCAAAGCGTCCACCATGTATATACTGGGAGCTGACAGGGAAGACCTGATTCAGGAAGGCATGATTGGCTTATTTAAAGCTGTGAGGGATTATGACAGTGGCAGGGACGCCAGCTTTTATACTTTTGCAGAGCTCTGTATTTCCCGACAGATGTATACGGCGCTGCAGGCATCGGGCAGGAAAAAGCACAGCCCTTTAAATACATATGTCTCCATTTATCAGGGGCATGATGAGGAGGACGGCAGCGGATTGATTGATGCGCTTGAAAACCACAAAGAGCGGAATCCCGAGGAAATTTTCATTGATAAGGAAAATGTGGCGGCAATTGAAACAATCATAGAAAATGATTTAAGCGCTTTCGAAAAGCAGGTACTGGAGCTTTCTATGACAGGAATGGGCTATGTGGAAATTGCAAAGCTTCTGGGGAAGGACGGCAAATCAACAGACAATGCTTTAAGTCGTGTTAAGGCAAAAATCCGCAAGGGACTGAATAAGAAATAGGCATTCGGGAATCGTTATTTTGAAAAAATGCTATAATCAGACCTTTTTTGACTAGGCAGAAAATGGGACTTGTGATATACTTGACCGTAGAAAAACGCTGTAGCGCAGTTTTGTCATGACATAGCGTAAAGAGGCATATAAATGGTTAGAGATATGCCCCATTTTATTACAGGGGAAAGGGAGAAGGAACATGGAAAAAGAGAACAAGATGAAAAATGAGATTTATAAGGAGTTAAAAGTTTCCTTTCAGTCAATGGAAGAAAGGATTAAAGACCGGAAAGAATATAAAAAAGAGTTGAAGTTTAAGATTGATTTATACAATAAATGTTTGGACGATCATCTTTTGGAAAAAGGCAGCAAGTTGATCAGGGAGCATCTGGAAGAAACCAAGAAAGAAGTAAAGGCTGTAGATAAGCAGATTGAAGAGTTGATTGTGGAAAAAGATGCTTATCGTATTGAACTAGAAGTTTTTGAAGCCGAATTTAGAGATTAGTTGACAAAGTAAATCTGCCATGCTAAAATAGTCGTCGGTGGTTAAACCAGGCTGTTATAGCTCAGGTGGTAGAGCGTCGCATTGGTAATGCGGAGGTCACGGGTCCGAGTCCCGTTAACAGCTTATTAAAAGAAATGCCGTAAATCCAAGGTTTTCTAGTGAAAACAAGGGTTTGCGGCACTTTTTTTGATTGAATTTATAAATTTCATTTATAGCTGATTTGTCATATTTATTGATTTTTTTGTCATGAATTTTGTCATGACAAAAGCTGACTGATATATTCTGCAGCCTGTTTCTGCATTTCCTCTTTTTTATCTTCCAAAGCATGACGATATATAGATTTCAGGGTTCCGTCGGATTTCCACCCACCAGAAGCCATAATATAGGCATCGGGGATTCGCAAAGCATGCGCCATGGATGCGTAATAGTGGCGGAATTTGTGCAGAGGAAAACGGGGAATTTCTAGTTTGTCCTGCACATCGTGAAGGTAGCGGACGATGCTGTTAGGATGTCCTTTGTATATGTACCCTTGATTTTTAATTAGTTCAATAATGTGATCGGGCAGATATATTTCACGAGTACCGGCTTCGGTTTTTGTAGTTTTAATGACCCATTGCTTATCGGGACCCTGTACAAGAGCCTTATCAATGGTAAGCATATTTCCATTTATATCATCTGTAGAGAGAGCACATATTTCGGAGCGCCTTAATCCAAATGTCGCTAATATAAGAGGAATCTCAAACCGGCTTCCCGCGGAATGTTCCAGAATTCTTTTTACATCTTCATCCGTGGGGATATATGGCTTTTTACGGATGGCCTGAGGAAGTGTTATTGAAAGCAATGTGTTTGGGCAGAACATGGATAATACAGCTGTAATAAAGCCATTTGCATTTTTTGTGGACTTTGGAGAATGATTTCTGCTGTATGAATTAATTATCTTTTGGACACAAATGGAATCTATATCAGAAATCAAAAGTCTGGTAAATGAATCGGGGAGATTCCTTAAAATGCTTTTGTAACCATTGAGTGTGGAAGGGGAAAGAACATTATTTTTAGTATCCATATACTTTTCGGCAGCAGTCTGAAATGTCATGTGATTTTTGCCAGACTGTAGTTTATCCATTTCAGTTGACAGGAGCTGGATGGCTTCTTTCTGGGTAGGCTTATAATCTGTAATGACGGTATAGGTTATTCCTTTGTACATTTTACGGATACGGTAGGAGCCGGAGGGTAGTTTTTCCATTT